>JAEMGR010000044.1 GCA_016458225.1 Myxococcaceae bacterium JPH2
TGAGCTGTATCAAGCCTTCGCCTCCGGCACCGCCCCCACGCTCGCGCCGATTCCCATGCAGTACACGGACTACACCGCGTGGCAGCGTCAATGGCTGCAGGGTGACGCGCTCGAAACACAGCTCGACTACTGGCGCCAGCACCTCGACCCCGAGGCCATCCTCGAGCTTCCCACGGACAAGCCTCGCCTCGATCAATTGGACACGCGTGGTGCTCGCGTCTCTCTTCACCTGCCACCCGCGCTCACGCAGTCACTGAAGGAGCTGGGCATCCGCGAGGGGAAGACACTCTTCTCCGTCCTCCT
>JAEMGR010000045.1 GCA_016458225.1 Myxococcaceae bacterium JPH2
GGAGGCCACTCGTTGCTCGCGACCCAGCTCGTCGCGCGCATTCGCACGCAGACCGGCCGGGACGTGCCGCTCAAGGACTTGTTCGACGCGCCCACCGTGGCCACGTTGGCCGAGCGTCTTGGTGGAGCGGCGGCTGAAGTCGCACCGCCCACAGCGCCCGTCATCCTGGCGCGCGTCCAGGAGGCGGAGCTGTCGTTCGCGCAGCAGCGCCTCTGGTTCATCGATCAACTCGAGCCCGGCAGCCCCGACTACAACATCCCGGCCGCGCTGAAGATGCGCGGGGCTCTTGATGTCTCGGCCCTGGAGCGCACCTTCGCTGAGCTGGTGCGACGCCATCACGTCCTGCGCACCGTGTTCCGCGTGAGCGAGGGCAGGGCGGTGCAAGTCATCACGCCCGCTGCCTCGTTCAAGGTCGAGGTTCAGGACCTCCGCGCGCTCCCCGAGTCCGCGCGCGAGCCCGAGGCCCGGCGACTGGCGCGCGAGGAAGCCGCGAGGCCCTTCGAGTTGTCGCGCGGGCCGTTGCTGCGCGTGCGCCTGCTGGTGCTGGCGGAGCGCGAGCACCTCTTGCTCCTGACGATGCACCACATCATCTCCGATGGGTGGTCCATCTCGGTCCTGCTGAAGGAGGTGGCCGCGCTGTATGCCGCCTTCTCCGCGGGACAGCCGTCGCCGCTGCCGGAGCTGCCCATCCAGTACTCCGACTTCGCCGCGTGGCAGCGCGGCTGGCTGCAAGGGGAGACGCTGGAGCGGCAGCTCGACTTCTGGCGCGGGCAACTCGAAGGCGCCCCATCGGCGTTGGAGCTTCCGACGGACCACCCCCGCACGGCGGATCCGCGCCGTCCCGGAGCGCTGATTCCGGTGGCGTTCCCTCCGACCCTGACGGACGCCCTCAACGCGCTCTGCCGCCGAGAAGGCGCCACGCTCTACATGGGGCTCCTGGCGAGCTGGCAGGTCCTGCTGGGCCGCTACTCCGGCCAGGAGGACTTCTGCGTGGGTGCCCCCATCGCGGGCCGCAATCCGCCCGAGACCGAGGGGTTGCTCGGCTTCTTCGTGAACACGTTGGTGTTCCGCGCGCGGCTGGGAGGAAACCCCACGTTCCGCGAGCTGTTGGGCGAGGTGAAGGCGTCGACGCTCGGGGCGTATGCGCACCAGGACATTCCCTTCGAGAAGCTCGTGGAGGTGCTCCAGCCACCCCGGCAGCTCGGGCGCACGCCGTTCTTCCAGGTGGTGCTGAGCCTGTTGAACACCCCGGCGATGAAGCTCCGTCTGCCCTCCGTCGAGCTGGAGCAGTGGGAGGTCTACTCCGGCACCGCGAAGTTCGATCTCAACCTGGGCCTCACCGAGACACCCCAGGGCCTCATGGGAGACCTGGAGTACCGCGCGGACCTGTTCGAGCCGGACACGCTCCGTCGGATGTTGGCGCACTACCGCGTGCTGTTGGAGGACGTGGTGGCCCATCCGGAGCGGCGCCTCTCCGAGCTGCGCTGGATGACCGACGACGAACGGCAGCGCGTCGTGCGCGACTGGAACGCCACGGCGCGCGATTTCCCGCGCGATGCCAGCGTGGCGGCGCTGTTCGAGGCGCAGGTGGAGCGCGCGCCCGATGCCGTCGCGGTGGAGTTCGAGGGCCAGCGCCTGACGTACCGCGAGCTGGATCATCGCGCGAACCGACTCGCCCACCACCTGCGCGCGGAGGGCGTGCGCCGCGGAGACCGGGTGGCGCTGTGCCTGGAGCGCTCGCTGGAGATGGTGGTCGCCGTGCTCGGCATCCTCAAGGCGGGTGCGGCCTATGTCCCGTTGGAGCACGCCACGCCGCCTGAGCGCCTCGCGATGCTGCTGGAGGACGTCCAGGCGTCGTGTCTGCTCACGCAGGCGGCGCTGCGCGAGCGGCTCGGCGCAGAGCGGCTGGCCGCGCGCGTCCTCCTGGTGGATGCGCCGCTGTCCGCGTCCTTGCCTGAGTCTCGGCCGGAGGTGCAGGTCTCGGGAGATGACCTGGCCTACGTGATGTTCACGTCCGGATCCACGGGGACACCGAAGGGCGTCTGTGTCCCGCACCGGGCCATCGCGCGACTGGTCATCGGCACGGACTTCGCGCGGCTGGGGCCCGACGAGGTCTTCCTCCAGCTTGCGCCACTCGCCTTCGATGCCTCGACGTTCGAGCTGTGGGGCTGCTTGCTGCACGGCGGGCGACTCGTCGTGTTCGATCGCCACACGCCCACGCTGGAGGAGCTGGGCCGCGCGCTGGACCGCCATGGTGTCACCACGCTGTGGCTCACCGCCGCGCTGTTCGCGCAGATGGTCACCCATCAGCCCGAGCCGCTAGGTCGCGTGCGTCAGGTGCTCGCGGGGGGCGACGTGCTCGCGCCCGGCAAGGTGCGTGAGCACCTCACGCGCTCAGGGCGCATGGTGAACGGCTACGGCCCCACCGAGGGCACGACCTTCACCGCGTGCGCCGTGCTCACGCATCCCGACGCGGTGGGCCCGTCGGTGTCCATTGGTCGTCCCTTGGCCAACACCCAGGTGTTCGTGCTGGATGCGCACCTGCGGCCCGTGCCGGCGGGCGTGCCCGGCGAGCTGTTCATTGGCGGAGAGGGATTGGCTTGGGGCTACTTCCGCCGACCGGACCTCACGGCGTCGGCGTTCATCCCGCATCCGTTCAGCGCGGCGCCTGGAGCGCGCCTCTATCGCTCTGGAGATCTGGCGCGGTGGATGCCGGACGGAAGCCTCCAGTTCCTGGGGCGGAAGGACGCGCAGGTCAAGCTCCGGGGCTACCGCGTGGAGCCCGGGGAGGTCGAGACCACGCTCGCGCGGCACGCGTCGGTTCGCGAGGTCGCGGTGATCGCCCGAGGCGACATGCCTGGGGGAACGGCGCTGGTGGCCTATGTCGTCGTGCAGCCGGGGGCGTCCGTGGATCCCGGCGGCCTGCGCGACTTCCTCCGCCGGGGCCTGCCCGAGTACATGATTCCCGCGGCCTTCGTGGTGTTGCCCGCGCTGCCCGTCACGCGCAACGGCAAGCTGGATCGCCGGGCCCTGCCGCATCCGGACGCGAGCGGGGCAGGGGGCGCGGGACGCGAGTTCGTGGCGCCACGCACGCCCACGGAGGAGACCCTGGCGCGACTCATCGCCGAGGTCCTCCGCAAGCCGCGCGTCGGTGCGCATGACAACTTCTTCGAGCTGGGGGGCCACTCGCTGTTGGCGACCCAGCTGCTCGCGCGGGTGCGGGCGGAGCTGAAGACCGAGCTGTCGCTGCGAGCCTTCTTCACCGGCCCTACCGTCGCCGAGCTGGCGCGGCGGATCGACAGCGCGGGGAGCGAGGCCGCGTCCTCTCCACCGCCGCTGACGCGCGCGTCGCGTGAGCACTCGCTGCCGTTGTCGTTCTCTCAGCGCCGCCTGTGGAGGCTGTTCAAGACGAGCCCGACCTCCACGGCCTACAACATGGCCGGGGCCTATCGGCTCCAAGGTCTGATGCGTGCGGACGCGTTGCACGCGGCCATCCAGGCGCTCATCGACCGTCACGACTCGCTGCGGACCACGTTCGACGAAGAGGCGGGGCAGCCGGTGCAACGCGTGGCGCCGACCGTGCGGTTCGACCTGCCCAGGGTGGATCTGCGCGACCACGCGGATGCCCACGCGGAGGTCCTCCGCCGCATCGGTCACGAGGCGCGGACGCCGTTCGACCTGGTCCAAGGCCCGCTGGTGCGGGGCGCGCTCCTGCAGCTGAGCGACGACGAGCACCTGCTGCTCCTCACCAAGCACCACATCCTCTCGGACGGATGGTCCGAGGGCGTCCTCATGCGCGAGGTCGCGATGCTCTACGCGGCCTTCGCGCGCGGCGAGACGCCCGTGTTGCCGCCGCTTGCGTTCCAGTATCCGGACTTCGCGGTGTGGCAGCGGGACTGGCTCTCCGGGCCGACGCTGGAGGCGCGCCTGGGGTACTGGCGGACCGCGCTCGCCGGGGCGCCGACCTTGCTGAACCTGCCGCTCGACAAGCCGCGTCCTTCCACGCGGACGTTCGCGGGCACCTCCATCCCCGTGGTGCTGGGGACGGCGCGGAGCGAAGCGCTCCACGCCCTCTGCCTCAAGGAGCGGGTGACGCCGTTCATGGCGCTCCTGGCCGTGTACGGGGCCGTCCTGTGCCACCAGTCGCAGCAGGACGAGGTCGTCATCGGCTCGCCCATCGCCAACCGCGTGCTGCCCGAGCTGGAGCCGTTGATCGGCCTGTTCGTCAATGGCATCGCGCTGCGCGTGGACCTGCGCGGCGGGCCCAGCTTCCGCGAGCTGCTCACGCGGATGCGCGAGGTGACCCTGGGCGCGTATGCCCACCAGGACATCCCCTTCGACCTGGTGGTGGACGCGCTCGGCGTGGAGCGGCCTGTGCATCGCACGCCGCTCTTCCAGGCCATGTTCGCGCTGCAGAACGCGCCCATGGAGCCCGTGCGCCTGCCCGACCTCATGCTCCTTCCGGTCGCCGAGGACCGGGGCTCCGCCACGTACGAGCTGAGCCTCGTGCTGAGCGAGAGCGAGGGGCAGTTCAGCGGCATGTTGGAGTTCAACACCGACCTCTTCGCACTCGCGAGCATGGAGCGACTGCGGGATGCCTGGTTCGCCTTGCTCGACCGCGCGCTGTCTCATCCCGACGAGGGCATGAGACCGGGCACGGCCGGGCCCCACCGGAGTTGAGGTTCCAGACGAAGTTCCGCAGCGCGTGCGAGGGAACTCATGGACGAGAAGAACCGCTACCGCAACACCGAGTCGATGATTGCCCATGGCAACCCGTCCTTCGATGCCGCGAAGGAGGCCGGGCTCCTGGGGCTGTCCGTGCGCAACACGGGGCGAGGCTCGCTCTCGCTGCCGGACGGGCGGGAGTTCATCAACATGTGTTCCTGCTCGTACCTGGGGCTGGACTCCCACCCCGAGGTCCTCCAGGGCGCCATCCAAGCGCTGGAGCGCGAGAAGACGATGGACATGGGCGTCTCGCGGCTGCGGATCCGCCTGGCGCTCCTGGATGAGCTGGAGGCCGAGCTGTCCCGGCGCTGGCGCGGCACCGCCATCGTGACGACCACGGCGAGCGCGGCCAGCGCGGGGCTCCTGCCCCTCATCGCGTCCGGGCATCTGCTGCCGGAGAAGAAGTCGCCCGTGCTCGTCTTCGACAAGGCCGCGCACTTCTCCATGAACCTCATCAAGCCCATCTGCGCGGACGAGACCGAGGTGCTCACCGCTCCGCACAACGACCTCGACTTCCTGGAGGACGTGTGTCGCAAGCACGCCCGGGTGGCGTACGTCGCGGACGGCTTCTACTCGATGGGCGGAGCGGCCATCGTGAAGGACCTGCTCGCGCTGCAGGACCGCTACGGCCTCTTCCTCTACTTCGATGACTCCCACTCGCTGTCGGTCTTCGGCGAGTCCGGCGAGGGGTTCGTGCGCACGCTGCTGGGCGCGGAGATCAACCCCCGGACCATCATCATCGCCTCGCTGGCGAAGGGCTTCGGCACCTCGGGCGGCGTGGTGCTGCTCGGCTCGAACCAGCACGAGGACCTGGTGGGGCGCTTCGCTGGGCCGCTGGGCTGGTCGCAGAGCCTGAATGTCCCGGCGGTGGGCGCGAGCCTCGCGTCGGCGCGACTGCACGGCACGCCCGAGATCGCGAAGCGACAGGAGTCCCTGCGCGCCAACATCCGGCACTTCGACGAGCGCGTCCCCACGCGCACCGTGGGCGAGGACTTCCCCATCAAGGTCATCGAGGTGGGGCCGGAGGAGGCCGCGGTGGCCGGCTCGCGCTTCATGCTCGAGCGGGGCTTCTATTCCTCGGCGGTGTTCTTCCCCATCGTTCCGCGCGGGCGCGCGGGCCTGCGCTTCATGATGCGCGCCAACGTGAGCCGCGACGACGTCCAGCGGCTGTGCGACGCGGTGGCGGACATGAAGCGGCGGTTCACCTGAGTCGCCTGGGAGCAGACGCCATGTTCCTACCCAATCCCTGCCGGACCTTCCTCGTGACGCCCGCCCTGGACGCCTCGCGCTTCGACAAGGCGCTGGACGTGGGCGCGGACGTGGGACTGCTGGACCTGGAGGACGGAGTGCCGCCCGCGCTCAAGGCCCAGGCTCGCCAGCTCGCCGTCGAGCACCTGTGTCGCACGGGCGCACGCCTCCCCCTGGCGGTGCGCATCAACAGCCTGCGCACGGCGGACGGACTGCGAGACGTCCTCGCGCTGCTGGAGTCCGGGGCCCGCCCTCGCGTCATCATGCTGCCCAAGGTGGAGGCTCCGGCGGAGGTGCAGCAGTTGGATGAGCTGCTGGCCGCGCGCATGCCGGACGTGGCCCTCATGGCCATCATCGAGACGCCTCGAGGCGTGGAGGCGGTGGACGCCATCGTCACCGCCTGCGAGCGCCTGCGAGGGATCATCTTTGGCGCCGCGGACCTCTCCGCGCAGCTCGGGGTGCCGCTCACGTGGGAGCCCATGTTCTACGCGCGCTCTCGCATCGCGATGGCCGCGGCGCTGGGCGGACGCTGCGCCATCGACTCGCCGTTCTTCGACCTGGGAGATCCGCAGGGACTGGCGGCGGAGATGCTCCGGGCCCACGCGCTGGGCTTCACGGGGAAGATCGCCATCCATCCGCAACAGGTGGCCATCATCCACGAGTCCCTCAAGCCCAGCGCCCGCGTGGTGGACCATGCGCGCCGAGTGCTCGCGCAGGCGGATGACGGGCAGGGCGGCATCCACGTGGTGGGCGGCAACATGGTGGGCCCGCCCTTGGTGGCCGCCGCGAGGCGCGTGCTGGCGAGTGTTCAACCCGACGACGACGAGGCGCCCGTCCCCCTGCGGATCGGCTCCCGTGCTGGAGAGTCATGAAGAAGCTGGTCCCCGCTCACAAGAAGGTGGGCAAGCAGCGCTACCGAGAGACGCATGGTCTGTACTTCGAGGACTTCGAGGTAGGAGACGTCTTCGAGCACCGGCCAGGCCGCACGCTCACCGACGTGGACAACATCTGGCAGTCGCTGCTGAGCCTCAACACCCATCCGTTGCACATCGACGCCGTCTACGCGGGGAAGACCGAGTGGAAGCAGCCGCTCATGTCCAGCCTGGTGACGCTGGCGATCGTGGGCGGGATGAGCCTCAACAGCACCAGCGCCAAGGGCGTGGCCAACCTGGGCTGGGACAAGATTCGCCTGACGGCGCCGGTGTTCGTCGGTGACACCATCTACGCGGAGAGCCGCGTGTTGGACAAACGCATGTCCCGCTCTCGCAAGACGCAGGGCATCGTCACGGTCGAGACCCGAGGCGTGAAGCCCGACGGCACGGTCTTCATGACGTTCGAGCGCTCGTTCCTGGTTCCGCTCAAGAAGCACAGCGTGGATGTGGATGCGAACTACTGAGCCCTCCGGGGCTCGGAGCGGAGGCATGCGAACAGTGTCGCTCCTTCGATGAAGCCCATGCGCCCGAGGGTGTGAAGCGATCCGAAGCCCTCGGGGTATGGAGTGCACGCGCTGGACGGCCGGGCGAAGTCCACGGTCTGGTCGCCGCGCGCTCGAAGGGGAACACTTCAATGAAGACGCTGCGAGGATTCAGGATCCTGGGGCTGGCTGTGCTGGCCCTGGGCTGTGATGGTGGCCCTCCGTCCGCGCAAGCGACCCGGTCACCGCAGGCGATCGAGGCCGCGCCCGCTCAGCCCCGTCCCACCGACGCGGAGCTGGCCGTGCCTCCGAGTGGCGCGCCCCTCCAGGCGGTCCCCGTCCACTACGCGGTGGATCCCTCGAACTCAGCGCAGCGCTCGGTCTCCGTGGGTCGCGAGACAGCGGGCACGACGAAGCCCGAGAGCGCTGTGCCCGGCCGCGTGCGCAGAGCCCTGCCGTAACCCCCACCCACGACGATTCCGGAGACTGTCATGACGAATCGCAAGCTCATGTTCGTGGGTGCATTGCTGTTGGGCCTGGGGAGTGCACAGGAGGCGCGTGCCTGGGTGCAGTTCTGCAACGGGACCAACGTCACCCTCTGGACCGCCTACTCCTGGTACGCGCCGGGATGCCTGGTCGAGGATGGCTCGACCTGGGAGAAGCAGGGGTGGTGGAGCCTGACGCCCGGACAATGCAAGGTCGTCTACGGCGCGCCCATCGTGAACCGCTACTCGTACTACTACGCGGAAGGGGGCGGCATGGCCTGGGCGGGCCCCTACTTCACGTGCACGCCGTACACCGCCTTCGACTGGTGCGACAACACCTGCAGCACGGACTCGCGCAACCTCGGATATCGCCAGCTCGATACGGACAGCTACTCGAACTACACCTTGACGCTCACGCCCTGAGGCGAGGGAGCGCACCTGTCATCGCCGTGGGTCGCGCGATTCCCCCCTCGCGCGGCCCACGGCGGGACTTGGTTCGTCGGGCGAGCGCTCAGCGCGGCTCGACGGCCACGCCGCGGCACTCGTAGTGGCGCGTCAGCGAACCCAGCTCGAAGCGCGCGGCGATGTTCCGCGCGATGTACCGCGCCATGACCCGGTAGACGGCCTCGGTCGGATGGGCCAGGTCACTCGTCGCGATGGGAGTGGGCGGTGGCGGACCGGAGATGGGCGGCACGCGGGGCAGCGTCATCCTGGAACTCGAGCTGGAACTCGAACTCGAACTGGAGGGCGGTGGGCCGGAGGGCGGATGCGGGCGGAAGCCGCCCGACGGGCGAGGCGGTGGCGCGGAGGAGAGGGATGGCGGGACGGCGGGGCTGGATGACGACGGGGGCGGAGGGATGCGGAACATTCCCCCCGGCGGTGGCGGCAGCGGGGGATAGAACGGCAGGGGCCCGACGGTGGGGTAGCGAAGCGGAGGCAGGTTGGGTTGGGCTCCAGGCTGGATGTGGTTCTCCGCCATGCGCGCCGGGCTGCTCGTGACGGCCTTGAGGATGTTGAACATGTCCACGAGGCGGATGGTGAGCCGGGTCTCCGAGGGCTCGTCGGGCGCGTGCCCCATGGCGACGGCTGCCGCCAGGTAGGCATTGAAAACGGTGGCGCCGGACGTGTAGCGGACCTTCTTGGGGTCCGTCCGCGCCAGCGCCGCGAAGCGCACGGCGTCCGAGGGGTCCGGCAGGTTGACGAGCACGAAGTGCGCGGCCCCCCCTGCGAGCACCCGGAGGGTGCGCATGTGCCGGAACATCTCGTCGACGACCTTGTGCATGGTGTCCGGGTCGCGGTTGTTCGTCACCAGGTCGTTCAGCCCGAACCAGATGATGAACAGGGTCTCGCCGTGGAGCGGATGCGCGCGGACCTGGGTGGTGAAGCGGTTGATCTGATCGCGGAAGGTGCCGCAGCCAATCTTCGAGCGATCCGAGGCCCCCATCGCGCCACCCTCGGCATAATTCACGTACGTGAAGGCGCGGCCGGAGCCCGAGAAGGGATCCGAGGGATTCGTCAGCCCGCGCCCCGAATCCTGATCCGAGTCCACGGTGAGCGAGCGATGGACCACGGTGGCGGCCTGGCTCTCGATGAGCGGAGAGGTCGGTGGTGGCGCCGGCTTCGGAGGCGGCTCGTCGGGGATGACGAAGCGCACCTGCGCGGGGCGGAACATGCTGACTCCGCCCGCCCACTCCCAGAGGAAGTCCGTCCAGTTCCTGCCATCGCTGAACCGGCCCAGCTCATTGACCTGCATGAGCCCGAAGAACTCCGCGAACCCGCCCATGCCGGACTGCGCCTTGGTCCCGATGTCCGACATGCTGTCGCCAAAGATGATCAGGTTCTTGATGTGTGTTCGCGGCACGGATGTCGCTCCCTCGGATGACGGACGAGTCGCTGCGCTCGGCGGTAAGCCGTCATCATTCCGAAGGCGAAATCGGAAAGTCCAGTCAGTGAGTAAAATTTAAACATCGATGGATTCGCTGACTAGACGAGATACGCTGCGTGGGCCGCACGGCGGGGACCGTGCGGCCTTCCGCGCCGTGGGGCTCAGTGGATGCGCAGCGCGAGCTTGCCCAGGTGGTGCCGGGCCACGTCCTGCTGCGCCTGGGCGGCCTCCGCCATGGGGTAGGTCTGGCCGACCTCCAGATGGAACGGGCCGGCCTCGATGAGCGCATTGAGCCGCTGAAGCACGCCGGCCCCTGGGAGGCCGTCATACGCGAGCGTCTTGACGCCCTCGGGGCCCTTGGGCGCCGGTTCCACGCCGTTGGGGTAGGCGATGCGGCCGCCTTTGCGGACGAGCTTCAGCGCGGCCTCGCAGGCGCCTCGGTTCGCCAGCACGAGCGCCGCGTCCAAGCCGTCCGGAGCGAACTCGCGGCAGGCCTTCTCCACGTCACCGCCTCGGCCGTCCACCGCGGCCTCGGCGCCCAGGCGCTTCACCAGCGCCACGCCATCCGCGCCCGACGCGACGGCCAGCACCTTGGCGCCCATGCGCCGCGCGAGCTGCAGCGCGATGTGCCCCAGGCCGCCGCTGGCACCGAAGATGAGCAGGCGCTGACCGGCCTTGAGCTGGAGTTGATCCTCCAGGCCGCGCAGGGCGGTGATGCCATCCGCCGCCAGCGTGGCCGCCTGTTGGACGGACAAGCCCTGGGGGATTCGCGCCGCGTTCTCGCCTTTCACGGCGGTGAACTCCGCGTAGAACCCTCCCTTGGGGCTGCCGAACGCGAAGCCGTAGGCGCGATCCCCCACCTTGAAGCCCTTTACGTTCTTGCCCACCGCGACGACCTCGCCCGCGCCGTCGCTGCCCGGGACATAGGGGAAGCGAGGGCCGCCCTCGATCATGTCAGCGAGGCCGCCGCCGACCTCCCATGCGTCCCAGGCGCCAATCCCCGCGGCGTCGACGCGGAGGAGAATCTCATCATCGCCGCAGCTCGGGACCTTCACGGTCTTGATGCCAAGAACCTCGGGGCCGCCAAACTTGTCGAGCGCGGCGGCCTTCATCGTTTCGGGAATGGCCTGGGCCATGGAGGGCTCCTTCCTCAAGGTGAAGCCAGTGTCCCGAGACGATGTGCATGGGCCGGGGCAGGAGGCAGCGCGGCCGACCTCACGGGCGGCGCGGTGGTCCCCCGGATTCCAGCCCTGGAAGGTGAAGTGGACAGGGCCTGCCGCGAGCCCTCGGAAGGTCGCCCGCCGAGGGCCAGTCTGGACTACCGCGTGTCGACCGAGAGGCCCAGGGCCTCGGCGCCCGCGAGCCGTGCGCCATCGAGCGCGAAGATGAACCTCTGATAGGGCGCCCGCGGATCCGGATCGAAGAGCATGGCGCGCTGCCAATAATGATGCCGGGTCGAGAGGAACGCGCGGAGCCGCGGCACGTACTCCTCGTCTCGAAGGGTCTCGCCTTGGAACTGCAACGTCCCGTCCGCCATGAGTCGCACGATGCCCGGTGACGGGCCGACCTCTGCGGCGGAGTCATCGGGACCCGGCAGTTGGAGCCATAGCTCGCCCATCGCGGCGGGCGTTACCATCATGAGCGCCATCACGATGAAGAGGGGGATCAGCACGACCATCACGTCTACGCGCGGGGTGTTGATCTCGGACTGCATGCTCGACGCGGGCTTCACGATGGTGACCCTGCCGGGGCGTGCCGCGCTCATGCCGCCTCCTGACGAGGGGATGCGGATGCGATGACGGGTGCTCCCATGTTCGACCTCCGTGGATGCTGAGGAGGAGGACAGGGGACCACGGAGCGCGGGCCCGAGGGCCTGGAGCGCTCCGTGGTTCGGTCATCGTTTCGTCATGGCGCGGGATCGAACCGCGCCTCCAGCTTCACGCCCGCGTAGGGCGCGCGCGCCTTGAGCATGACGTGGAAGTAGTTGCCGGCCGCGGGGCTGGGGATGTCCACCGTCTCGTCATTGCCAGCCAGGTAGGTGCGGTAGTCGTAGGTCGTCGTGGTGGGCCACGAGACGGCGCGGATGTACATGTCCGCGTTGCCCGTGCCGCCGCTCGTCTGGAAGTGGAGGTTGCGCGCGCCGGCCGGCACCCAGAGGTAGAAGTACAGGACGTCACTGGATGCCAGCGAGCCCCGGTAGCAGCCGTTGCCCAGCACCATCGGGTTGGAGTCCGTGCACGGCGTGCCCGAGCCCGGCCCAGGGCCCGGCGTGGCGCAGGTGTTCGGATCCGCCGCGGTGGAGACGCAGTCGATCCACTGGTGGAACTCGCTGTCGTGCGACGTGCCCAGCCCGTCCAGGAACGTGCGGTAGGCGGTGTAGTTGCCCGCGCGGAACTGGCCGAGCATCGTGGTGACCTCGCTCGCGTGGCGCTCGAACATGAAGCGCACGCCCAGGTAGCCCCAGTAGTACACGCGCTCCGTGCCGCTGTTGTAGTCGTTGCGCAGAATCTGGCTGAGCTGGAAGGCCTTGCTCGTGCCGAGCTGCACCGCGTCCGCGTTGTCGTTCTTCTTGGAGATGTACTCGGCCAGGCCCTCGACCCACCAGATGGTGGGCTGGCTGGTGCTGGCGCCGAAGTCGCCCATCATGTCGAAGCGCCCGTCGAGGTAGTGCACGTACTCGTGCTCCAGGTTCCAGATCTTGAACGTGGGGCGCACCCACTCGGCCTCGTAGGCGATGAACCGCGCCTGGTTGCCCGCGGCGGCCGGGTCGCCTTCCAGGTACATGCCGCCGTTGTTGGTATCGATGCCGAACAGCGCGCCCGCATACGTCTCGTAGTCCAGGCTGCTGTCGAAGATGACCATCTCCAGGGACGTGTTGCCGTCATTGGCTACGGGCACCTTGTTCGTCTTCAGCTTGTCGTGGAAGTAGGCCTCCTGCGTGCCGAGCACCGTGCAGCTCTGCGTGAGCTGTGTGGACGTCATGTCCTGAGCGCGCAGGCGCAGCGTGGCGCCGCAGCTGTACGAGGTGCGGAGCACCGCCTGCTCCAAGGCCACCCGGAAGTTGCAGATGCCGTAGTACGAGCAATTGGCGCCGTCGTAGTAGTCCGCCATCTCCGCGGCGCCCACCCAGACGCCCGCGGTGGGGCCCGTCATGGCGTGGTTGGTGATGAGCGCCTTCACCTTGGGCCGCGTCTTGTCCTGCAGCGTCCCGGTATACTGGAGGAACCGCGACAGCTCGCGGGCGGCGTTGACCGTGAGGTATTGGTTGTCCGTCCCCAGGAGGGACTCGGTGCGCACACCAAAGCTGTCCAGGGAATCCAGGATGGACGGGTCGCGCTGCACCGCGGCGACGAAGTCAGTCAGGTAGTGGCCTCGGAACAGGCCGGTGAACACGCCGTTGGTGGCGCTGCGCATGTACCAGTAGGGCAGGGCCGTGCTGTTGAAGCGATCCAGGATGCCTCGGAAGGTGGCCAGGTGCTGGGCGTTCTCTCCCGCGCTGTCGATGAGGATGACGAACTCGCTGAGCACAGCGCCGTGGTCGTCGTTGACATCCGTGAAGTGGCTGTTGGCGACGAAGGCGTTCAGCGCTGGGCGGATGGCATTGCGCAGCGCGGTGCCGTAGGCGCCCACCGCGTCGGAGTTGTAATACTGCACGTAGTAACCGGCGCGCAGGAACAGGATGAGCTGGAGCGCCTTGCTGGTGTTGTTGCCCGGGTATTGCTGCGCGCTCGTGGTGAGCGCGTTGGCAATGGTCACCATCTTGCTCTCGATGAACACCTGCCCGGCGAGCGTGCCAGTGAGGTTGAACAGCGAGTTGACGCAATCTTCCGCGGAGCCCTTCACCAGGGTGACGAGCGCGCTGCCGCTGGAGGAGGCGAACGCGGCGGTGTCACACGTGGCGAGCAGGCCCAGGCGAGCGGAGCTGGGCGTGGGCTCGCGGCGAAGCTGCTCGGGGGCCACGTTGGGGCTTCGGTCGCCGGAGCGAAGGCGTGCTTCGGCACGCTCCACGCCGTGGCCTCGCTCGGCTCGCCCGGGGGCGGGACCTCCGGGAAGCGCGGCGGCCGACGTGGCCGCCAAAGTAAGACACAAGGAGAGGAGCAGGGCGTGACGATGCCCGGTCTCGGGGGGACAGCGCATGGCTTGGACTCCTGGCACGAGGGGGGATGCTCGGTGTCTCGCGGCTCTCGTGACACCGACGTGGGTTTCACGTGGAGTTCAAGGTATTCGTGACTGAGTATGTCGTTCTTGTGTCTTTGCTACGTGGGGACGAATGGAAACCACCAAAGCCCGTGACGCGCTGGAGCAGTGGCGGGTGGAGTTCATGGGGAGGGTGGCGAACTCGCTGTTCGCGGAGGCGTTGTTCGATCGGGTCCCGGACATCGTGTTCAGTGTGAAGGACATCCAGGGGCGCTACGTGTGCATCAGCGAGGCGTGCGCGGAGCGCTGCGGACTTCGCAGCAAGGCGGCGGCGGTGGGGCGCACGGCGCACGAGTTGTTCCCGCGACACATGGCGGACCGGTACGTGCGACAGGACGAGCGCGTCTTCCGGACAGGTCGCCCGCTGGTGGACAACCTGGACCTGACGCTGTTCAACAATCGCAAGCCCGGGTGGTGTCTGACGAGCAAGGTCCCGCTGTTCGCCGAGGATGGCCGAATCCTGGGGCTCGCGTGCCTGTCCAAGGACGTGCATGAGCCAGGGCGGATTGGACTGGTGGATGAGCGGTTCGCGGCGACCGTCGATTACATCCAGGCGCACTATGGGGACCGCCTGCGCATCGACGGGCTGGCTCGGCGCGCGGGCATGTCCGGGGCGCAGTTCGAGCGGCGCATGCGGCGCATCTTCCAGCTCTCCGCGGGGCAGTTCATCATGAAGACGCGCATCGACGCGGCGGCGGAGCGGCTGCTGTTGGAGCCTGGGTTGCCCATCGCCTCCATCGCGCTGGCGGTGGGGTTTTGCGACCAGAGCGCGCTGTCGCGGCAGTTCAAGCTGGTGACGGGCTTGAGTCCTCGGCAGTACCGCCAGCTCTTTGGCAGGGGGGCAGGGCGCGTGCGCTGACGCAGCTTCTGGTATGAGCCTCGCCCCATGCCGACGCCCGCCGAGCTGTTGCGCTCCGAGACTCGCCGCTACCTGCGCGGCTACCGCGACGCGTCCCTGTGCGTGGGGCTCACGTCGGGTGGGACGCATTACGTCGAGGGGCTTCGGGGGCGCGGCACGCCTCCCGCGACGGATGCGCTGTTCTCGCTGGGGGCGCTGACCGAGGTGTTCACCACCGCGTTGTTGTCGGTCCTGGTGGAGCGGGGCGAACTGCGCCTGGACACGCCGCTGTCGGAGCTGATTCCCCGAGGGCTGCTGACCGACGAGACGGCCGGCCGCATCACGCTGGAGCAACTGGCGACCCACACGTCCGGGTTGCCGCACCTGCCGCCCAATCTGGATGCGGCGCCGCGGAATCCGGAGGATCCGTTCGGACACTACTCGGCGGGGCTCTTCGGTGAGTTCCTGCGGAGCTACCGGCCCGCGCACCCCGCTCCGCGTCCCCATTCCGAGTCATTCCTGGGCATGGGCGTCCTCGGGCACGCGTTGTCGCGGCGCGCGGGCGTGAACTACGGCCATGCCCTGCGAGACTTGTTGTTCAAGCCGCTGGGCATGGGCGACACCAGCACCCGCGTCACGGATGAGCAGGCGCCGCGAGCGCTGTCGGGCCACACCGCGCGAGGCAAGGCCGTTCCTGGCTGGACCTTCCCGGCGCTCCCTGGCGCGGGGGCGGTCCACTCCCAGGTGGGGGATGTGCTGCGCTTCCTCGACGCGCATCTGGGGAGAGGCGCGCCGGAGGTCGCGCGAGCCCTGAAGCGGACGCATGCGCCTCGAGTGGAGGCGGGACGCGCGCGCTGGAGCCTGGGCTGGACGGTGACGCGTCAGCAGGGCCGGGAGGTGCTCTGGCGCTCGTCGGTGATGGGCGGCTTCGTGGGGTTCCTGGGCTTTGTGCCCGAGGCGGATGTGGGAGTCGTCCTGCTCGCGAATCACGGATGGTCGCTGCTGGACGCGCTCCGAGGCCGGGTGCCCGTGGAGGCGCCTGGACTGGCCCTGTTGTCGCGCGGATAGGACACGCTTGGGTTTGCGTTTGTCTTTGCATTCCCTCGCGTTCTTGCTGAAACACTGGCACCCACCGGGCCGTGCGCTTTGCCCGGTGGGATGCCGTCGTGATGCCGTGATGTCAGCGCGTCGCGCTCAGGCGCGGACCACGTGCACGTTGACGAAGGGCGTGCGCAGCGTGCCGTACAGGCGGACCCACAGCGTGACGTAGGCCTCGGTCGTGCGGGCCGCGGAGATGTCTCCCAGGTCGACGATGTGCTTCCACCCGAAGCCCTCGGTGAGGAGCTGCTTCACCTGGGCCTTGGCCACCGCGTCGTTGCCCGCCACGAAGAGGTCATGATCCCCGGGGATGAGCGCGGGGTTCACCATCACATCGCTGTTCACCGTGTTGAGCGCCTTCACCACCTTCGCGCCCGGGAACGCGCGCTGCACCTGCTCGCCCAGCGAGTCGGTGTTGCTCACCGTCAAGGTCGGGGGCATGCCCTTCGAGAAGTCCAGCGGGTTGGACACGTCGATGATCACCTTGCCGTTGAGCTGCGCGGCGCCCGCCGCGTGGAGCGCGTCCAGCGTGGCCGTCCCCATCGTGCAGCAGAACACCATCTCTCCAAACGCCGCGGCCTCGGCGAACGTCCCCTGCGAGGCCCGGGCGCCCGCCTTCTTCACCCACGCGCCCGCCTTCTCGTTGTTCGCCGTGCGCGAGCCCATGCGCACCTCGTGGCCCAACTGCACCAACTTCGTCGCCAGCGTCTCGCCCACCGTGCCCGTACCCAGGATTGCGATCTTCATGATGACTTCCTCCAGTGGCCGGGAAGCTAACCGTCAACCGGGGCGGCATCGAGCATCTGGGAGTTGAAGCATCATCAACTCCAGGTTGATGATACGGCCATGGACTTGTTCACCGGGGTGCTGCCCTTCCTTCACGTGGCGGAGGAACTCAGCTTTCGCAAGGCGGCCGAGCGGCTGGGAGTGACCACGGCGGCCGTGAGCAAGGCGGTCCTGCGGCTGGAGGAGGATTTGGGGGTGCGCCTCCTGGAGCGCACCTCGCGGCAGGTCGTCCTCACCACGGAGGGCCTGGCGTTCCTGGAGCGAGCCCGGGAGGCCGTGGCGCAGGTCCGGGCCGGACGCGATGCGGTCGCGAAGGCCCAGCACGCGCCGCGAGGTCCGCTGACGGTTTCGTTGCCGTACATCCTGGGGCCCCTCATCCTGCCGCCTCTGGCGAGGCTCCAGGCGCGCCATCCTCAGTTGACGCTGCACGTGCGGATGAGTGATCGCCTGAGCCGGCTGGTGGAGGAGCAGGTGGATGTGGCGATCCGCATCGGCGCGCTGGAGGACTCCAGCCTGGTGGCGCGGCGCCTCCTGACGACGCGCTGGATGACGCTGGCCTCACCGGCCTACCTCGCCCGCCATGGGACGCCGACGCATCCCGGCGAGCTGGTGCGTCACCCCTGCCTGAAGTTCATCGACCCGCGCGGCAAGGTGCGCGAGTGGATGTTCTCGCTGACGCCCGGCGAGGCGCCCCAGGTGGTGCGCACCGCGGCGGCAATGGATGTGGACCATGGGCCGGCGCTGCTCGACCTCGCCACGGCGGGGGCCGGTGTCTGCCAGGTCCTCGACTTCATGAGCGATGCGCGACTGCGGGATGGGCGGCTGGTGGAGGTGCTCGAGGCGTTCTCCGCCTCGGGGCCGCCGGTGCACGCGCTCTGCCTTTCGGGGCGCCAGTCGTCGCCACGGGTCAACGCGCTCCTGACGGCGCTCACGAGCGAGCTGCGTGCGCCATAGCATGGGACAGGGGCGTGCCCGATGCGCACGCCCCCGCCCGTGATGTGTCTCGCGTCGCCTGATGCGATGGACTACGGGGCGGCCTTGCTCAGGTCGTGGTTCTTGGGCGGATAGGCCGAGAACTTCTCCAGCGAGATGAGGGTGCAGTTGTTGTTGGCATCCCAGAGGAAGGCGAGCCGGTCATCCCCGTTGATGGCGCGAGCGGTCTCCACCATGGCGGGGTTGGTGGTGTTGCAGTATCCCTGCGTGCCGGTGGCATCCCCCGCGCGACACTGCACCGACGTCACCGTGAGCGACGACTGGATGGTACAGCCGATGAATTCCTTGGTGTTGGTGGTGTTGCGTGCCGTGCCCAGGTCTCCCGCGGCGATGCGGCCGACCAGGTCCACCGAGACCGTCATGTTGTTGTGTTCACCCGCCCAGCTCGCTGCGCCCAACAGCACGACCGCGGCCGCGAACAGCTTCATCCCGTGTTTCTTCATGTGTTGCCCCCTGGGTTCATCGGATTTGCCCGATACGCATGAATGAAGGACATAGGCATTGTTTTCAATGTCTGCATGAGTTCGGTGCAATTGCTTGCCTGTAACAAGTATCCGACGCCGGGACATGGGCCCCATTGACTTCGAGGCCCATGACCCAGCAGGGCACTTCCTGACGCGCGTATGTCTATTCGGCGCAGATGCAGCAGAAGCCATCCTCGCTCGCCCAGGACACGGTGCCGGTGTCCGAGGTGGCCTGGCAGGGCCCCTGCTTGGCGAAGATGAGGTGGAGCGCTCCGGGGCAGACGCCGATGCAGTTGGTTCTCAGGGCCGCGACGGCGAACGAGCGCGTGGCCCCGACTGGACCGACCCCGCCCTTGTTGCCTTGCTCGCCCTGATGCCCCTTGAGGCCCTTGGGGCCTTGAGGCCCCTGTCGCGGGACCTGCACCCCGGCTTGATAGACATTGCCGAGGTTGTCCACGCGGAAGGCCTGGCTGGAGGCGTTGACGCCGGAGATGAGGTCTCCCCCTCCGGTGTTGATGAAGACACCTCCCGCGCCAGAAGGCGAGGCGGCGTGCCCCTCCACGCCCACGCCCGCGCCGTTGAGGTCGGTGGTGTAGCCGCGCACGGCACGTCCGCCCACGCCGTTGGTCGTGGCGCTCACCGCCGCGCCTGTTCCATTGTCATTCTCCTGGGTGAACGTGCCCGCGGACTTGGACATGGATTGGGTGGTGCCGAGGACAGCCTCGGCTCGGGTGTTGGAGACCTCCAGGGTGGGGGTTGCGCTAGTGACGGCGGCCACGGCTCCCGGCGCGAACCCATGCGCATGGGCGGCGATGGCCACGGGCTGACTGCCGAGCAGCGTGGTGGGCGTGGCCACGAGCGCCCAGGTCACGACGACGTTCGTGCGTCCGGCGAAGAAGGAAGGATCGATACCACCCGGCGAGGCGCTGCCGATGGAGGCGTTGAACCATCCATTCCGCACCTGCACGGTCTGGTTCTCCTGATAGAGCGTGACGCTCGTGTCGATGGTCTGCGACGGCGACGGCTGGACGACGGTGAAACGCAATGCGACGGAGGCGTTCGTGTAGCCCGTCAGCGGTGCGCGCAAGGGGAGGAAGCGCGAGCTGACGAGGGTGTTGGGCGGAGGCGTGGTGCCTCCTCCACCCGGGTCGACGGCCCCGAGCGCGGGCCAGGTCAGGAGGGCGGAGACGGCGAGGAGGGCGGGCAGGAGTCGCGTGCGCATGGCAGGGCCTCGGGTCGTTCTCAGTTCGCGCAGACGCAGCAGACGCCGTCGTCGCCGCCCCACGTGCAGCCGCCTGTGTTGGACGTCACCGCGCAGCCGCCCTTGGTGGCGCCCACCAGGGTGGAGGTGCCCGTGCACAGCCCGATGCAGCTGTCGTGCTTGGCGCAGACGGCGAATGTGTTCTTCCCAGGCGGGCCCGGATCGCCCTTGTCGCCCGGGACGCCCTTGTCACCATCGGCTCCGGTCTCTCCCTGCGGGCCTGGCAGGCCCACCTGGATGTTGTTGACGAAGATGCGGCCCTGGTTGTCCACCCGGAAGTTCGTGGCCCCGGTGTCGGAGTTCTTGGCGATGAGCAGATCTCCACCGCCCTCGTTGACGAAGAGTCCCCCCGCGCCTCCGATGGAGGCGGTGCGCCCCTCGACGCCGTAGCTGGCGCCGCTGGTCGCGGTGGCGACGCCGCTGACGCCGCGGCCCGTGGTGCCGTTGCTCGTCCCGGAGACCGCGGGCTGGACGTTCGTGGTGCGGTTCACCTCGAACGTCGCGGCGGAGGCAGACAGCCCGGTGGTGGAGGCGCTCAGCGCGGGGCCGCTCCGGTTGGACAGCTCCACGGCGGGCAAGGACGTGGACGCCGCGGTGAGCGAGCCCGGCACCAGGCTCATCGCGTAGGCCACCGAGTGGGCCGGCTGGTAGCCCACCACCGTGTCAGGGGTCGCCTCCAGCGCGTAGGTGAAGCCCGCGGAGGGATGATCGGCGAAGACCTCGGGCGGGAGTCCGCCGGCCGTGTTCTGGCCCACCCAGGCCACGAACTCCTCGTTCACCACCTTCACGGTCTGCGTCTCCTGGAACAGCAGCACGATGGGGGTGATGTCCGTGAGCGAGCTGCGCTCGGTGCTGAGCTTGATGCGGATGGCCACGTCTCCGTTGGCCTGGCCCGGGAGGCGGCCTCGGAGCGGAAGCAGGCGCGTGCTCTGCACGATGGGCTGGGCCGGGGGCGTGGTGCCTCCGCCGCCGGGAGGAATGGTCGCGGCGAGGACCAGGGAGGGGATGAAGCCCCACGTCAGCCCCAAGAGCGCGGTGAGCAGCGAGCGACGAAGTGTCATGACAGGGTTCTCCAAAGTGACGACGGGTGGAAAATCACGGGCAGGAGATTTGGTAGACCCATTCGGTGGTGGGGGAGGCCGTCGAGGGATCGCAGTTCGGCTCGACGCGAATCTTCAGCTGTGTGTCATTGCCGTTGAACGAGATGGTGGCGTTCGTCCAGGGCGCGAGCGAGTGGTCGTTGATGTTGGGGTCGGGTGTCTTCACGCAGCCCGACGTCCAGAGCTGGCTGCCTTGGTAGAGAATGGTGATGCGGTCGTGGATGTCGTAGGTCTTGTAGGCAAAGGCAAACGTGCCGCTCTTCTTGCCGAGGGAGAACGTGCGCTCGTCCACCACGTTGGTTCCCGCCTGGACGGCGGCGTTGCAGGTGGTGTTGCCCGAGGGCGCGGGTGGTTCGAGGGTGTTGAAGCCTCCGCCCGCGCTGGCGGACGCGGTCATTCCATCCAGGTTCTCGGGCCCGATGGCGCGGATCTGCCACGTGTGTTGTTTCGGGTACTGCAGGGGGCCGGCCAGCGTGAAGGAGGTGGCGGGGAAGGGGGCTCGGAACGTGCCGACGGGCACCGCGCCCACGCCGGGCTCCACTCGGGAGACATCCACCTGATAGGCCGTGGCATTGGCCACGGGTGTCCACTCGAAGACGACGTTGCTCGCGCTCACCGAGTCGCCATGCGTGGGGTGCAGGGGCGTGGGTGTGCTGTCGTCGTTCATCACGAAGAACTGGTTGAGGGGCGTGCCTCCGTTGGACCAGGGGGTGACTTCTCCGTCCTCGCTCTGCGCCCTGACGCGCCAGTAGTAGCGCTTGTTCTTCTCGGGCTTGACGTTGGCGGTGGCGTGGGTGGTCGTACCGCTGAGCTGCAGTGTCTTCAGCGGCGTGGTGAAGCTCGGGTCGTCCACCGCGGCCAGTTGCAGCTCGTAGCCCGTGACGCCGCCCACCGCGTTCCAACTCATGTTCACGGGCCAGGGATAGGTTGGCGAGCCATTGGTGGGGCTCGTGAACGTGACGGTGGGGGTGTTCGTGGTGAAGGACATCGAATCCGCGGCGACCCAGTTGCGCTCCAGGTCGTCGGGCGAGGCGAGCGCGAAGTTCTTCGTGTGATAGCGCGTGGCGCGTGTGCCGAAGTTACCGTCCGGGCCTCGGGCGAGCACCGTCCAGTAATACGTCTTGTTCATGCTGACCTGCATGTTGTCCGCGTGGGGATCCGTCATGTCCATGTAGAAGGTCAGCGGGCTGAGGCTGGCGGCCTCCGAGACGATGACCCGGTAGCCCGTCGCGCCTGGCACCGCGTCCCAGCTCACTGGAGAGACAGGCCACGGGTGCAGGTTGGTGGCGCCGTGGCTGGGGAGGATGCCCGTGGGTGTCATGTGAGACGTCTCGAAGCTGGAGGTGAAGCGCCACGTGGTGTCCCACGCGCCGCCTCGGTACGAGCGCACGCGCCAGTAATAGACGGTGATGGGTTTGAGGTTGGCCGAGGCGCGGCTGACGGTGCGCGCGCCCAGCACGCTCTGCGAGGTCACGTTGAAGGTCTGCAGGTGCGTGGCGAAGGTAGGGTCGTCGCTGAGCTGGACCTGCCACATGCTCTCCGGCGGGCAGAGGACGCGGCAGGACGAGTAGAGCGGGGTCTCGAAGGTGAGGAGGGTGGGCCATGCGGGAACGGCCTGCTCTCCAGCGCTGGGGAGGCGGAACTTGCTGTTGTCGGGGGCGCTGGCGTCGGGAAGGCCCACGGCCGCCCAGGCCGCCGCCACCGCGCGCTGCTGCGGGGAGTCGTCACCGAAGCGCTCACCCGCCGTGAGGACCGTGGCCTCGCGGAAGTCCGCGAAGGTGGAGGCCGGGGTGAGCTTCTCCATCAGCGTGTGGAAGGTGATCTCCTCCGCATCCTGTCGGCCAATGCCTGTCACCGAGTACGTGAAGTCCAGGTCGTTGGTGCCGGCGCCGCCCGCGGCGAGAAAGTAGAACCAGTGCGTGATGACGCCCGCCGCGCGATGGCCGGAGTGGGCGGTGACGGCGGCCAGCCAGTTGAGGCCCTTGTAGGTGTCCGGCTGGCTGTAGGCCTTGGGGTTCTGGAGGCTGCGGCGGTCAGGGCTGATGGCCTTGTCGAACAGGAGCCAGTCGTTCGGGTCGCCGAAGGCCGAGGCGTTGACGGAGGTCGCGAAGATGTCCGCGATGCCCTCGCTCAGGCCGTCCGGTTCGAGCGCGCTGCCGAAGCCGCCGAAGGCCATGTGCTCGAGGAAGTGACCCATCTCGTGTCCCGCCGACTCCAGGTCCACGTCTGGGAGTCCCGGGGGCGTGACGAAGCTGCACAGGCCGATGATGTTCGTGGCGGGATTGAAGTGAGAGCCCACGCCGCAGCGCGAGGCCGCTGGCGTGACGAGCTGGATTCCAATGCCACCGACGCCCAGCCCATCGAAGCCCGAGATGCCCAGCGTGGCTTGGAGGTAATCCCAGCCGCGCTCCCCGGCCCAGTGCGCGCTGACGCCGCGCCGGTTGGCGGTCTCGTTCCAGAGGTTGTCCGAGTCGAGGAAGTCCACGCCCGGCACGGCCGAGAGCGGGTCGCCATCGCGGGTGATGACTTTCCGGGTGCCGCTCTCCTGGAGGCGGTAGGCGGTGGGCAGGGGAGATGTCTGGTATTGGTCCGCGGTGAAGCTCACGTCGCGCCCATCGAGCGTCTTTCCGGTAGCGGGCGTGTCGAGGTGTCGCAGCCGCGAGGCCTTCTCGATGACGTGCGCGTCCTGCGCGTCGACGTAGACGCGAACGCTGTCCCACGTGGGCTGCGTGGTGGTGAGGTCGAAGCGATACGCGAGCCGGAAGGGGAGCGTCTCGCCGAAGTCTGGCGAGTAGATGACCAGGGTTCCGGTGGGCGAGGGCTCGGCGGGGTTGAGCTGCCAGAGGTACTGCGTGGCGTTCACGGACGTCAGCGCCGCGGTGAGCGCGTCCGGCGCCGTCACCGCGGGCGTGGTGGAGACCGTCAGTCCTGGCGCCAGGCGCCCCACGCCCGACACCACCGCATCGGACAGCTCGGTGAGCGCATACATCGCGTTCTCCACCGGGACTCCGGAGAGCTTCTGTTGGTAGCGCGTGTGGACATAGCCGCGATCCCCCGAGCGGGTGGTGGTCGCGACCATTGTGTCGTTGGTTCCCAGGTGGAAGCTGTTGGCGAAGCGCGTGAAGAAGGTCGTGCGCGGGACGTTGTCCACGCTGCGCCAGAGCCGGAAGCTGGTCGGCGCGGTGTTCGCGGCCGAGACGACCCGGCGGGCCGAGACGGCGATGTCGAGCGGGGGGAGGGGCGGTGGCGGCGTGTCACCTCCGCCGGGAGGCGGTGTGACGGCGGCCTGCTCCTGCTGGGCAAGGGAGGAGAGATTCCCTTCGCCCTGGCAGGCCGTGAGGGTGGAGAGGCAGAGCGCGACGAGGAGACGACCGGACAGGGGAGTGGGCATGAAGCCTCCTCCCTCCTTCACGACGGTCCTGTTGGATCTTCCCGCTGTCGGTGGATTTCAGGTTCCGCTCATTCGAGGAGCCCTTGAGGCCCTCTCGGAGTTGGGCGTCCTGGCGGAAATTTTCCGGAAATTCGTTCTGATTCATCCGTCCGGTTGGGTCGGATTTGATGCGCCTTCGTGGTTGGCGGTGTGACGCATCCTGACACGGGTTGCGGTGGCTTACGCGGTCGCGAGCTTTCCGCGAATATGCGCCGGCCACTCCCCCCCTGCACGCCGACCCATTCCATGGCACTCCCGTCCGAGCGCTTCGCTTCGTCCTCGACCCTTGCTCAATTGATGGAGAGGAGGGCCGAGTCGTTCGGTGCGCGACCTCTCTACTCCTTCGTGTCGGATGGCGAGGCCGACGAGGTCTTGAGCTACGCCGGCCTGGAGCTGCGCGCGCGTCGCATTGCCGCGGTGCTCCAATCCCTCGCGAAGGCGGGGGAGCGCGCGGTGCTGTTGTACCCACCAGGCCTCGAGTACATCGCCGGGTTCTTCGGCTGTCTTCAGGCCGGGCTGGTGGCGGTCCCCGCCTATCCTCCGGACCCCTCTCGACTCGAACGGACGTTGCCTCGGCTGCGGGCCATCATCCGCGACGCTCGCGCGAGCGTGGTCCTCACCACGTCGTTCATCCAGGGAATGGGGGAGGCGCTCTTCGCGGACGCGCCCGAACTGGCCTCGCTGCGTTGGCTGGCCACGGACACGGTGCCCGAGGGGGCCGAGTCCACCTGGCGCCGCCCCGAGGCGACGCGCGACACGCTGGCCTTCCTCCAGTACACGTCGGGCTCCACGGGCGATCCCAAGGGTGTGCAGCTCACGCACGGCAACCTGCTGCACAACCTGGGACTCATCACCGACGCTTTCCAGGTCCACGCGGACAGCGTGGGCGTCATCTGGCTGCCGCCGTACCACGACATGGGCTTGATTGGCGGCATCCTCCAGCCGCTGGCGGCGGCGATCCCCGTCGCCTTGATGTCGCCGCTCGCGTTCCTGCGGCGCCCGCGCTTCTGGCTGGAGACGCTGACGCGGTTCGGTGGGACCATCAGCGGCGGGCCCTGCTTCGCGTTCGACCTGTGCGTGCGCAAGGTGTCGCCCGCCGAGCGGGAGGGGTTGGACCTGCGTCGGTGGGAGATGGCCTTCTGTGGCGCGGAGCCCATTCGTCCCGAGGTGATGGCGCGGTTCCAAGAGGCCTTCGCGCCCGCGGGGTTCCAGGGGGGCGCGCTGTACCCCTGCTACGGGCTGGCGGAGGGGACGCTGATCGCCTCGGGCGGGCGCAAGGGCGAGGGCGTCCGTACGCGGGCCTGGGATGCGACCGCGCTGGAGCGCAACGAGGCGGTGGAGGCACGCGAGGGCGAGGCCGCGCGGACGCTCGTGGGCTGCGGCACCACGCTCGCGGATCAGCGGCTCGTCATCGTGGATCCCGAGACCCAGCGGGCCTGCGCGCCCGGGCGGGTGGGGGAGATCTGGCTCAGCGGCCCCAGCGTGGCGACGGGCTATTGGGCGCGGCCAGAGGAGAGTCGAGAGGCCTTCGAGGCGCGTCTCGCGGACTCGAATGAGGAGACGCGGTTCCTGCGCACCGGAGACCTGGGGTTGCTGCGCGACGGCGAGCTGTTCGTCGTGGGACGCCGCAAGGACCTCATCATCTTGCGCGGCCGCAACCTGCACCCGCAGGACCTGGAGGTGACCCTCGAGCGCGCGCATCCCGCCTTGCGGCCGGGGTGTGGCGCGGCGTTCTCGATCGACGCGGCGGGCGAGGAGCGCCTCGCGGTGATGTACGAGGTGGATCCGCGCAAGGCCTGGACGCCCGAGGACGTGCTGGGCGCGGTGCGGCGGGCGCTCTCGGAGACGCATGAGGCGCAGCTCCACGCGCTCGTGCTCATCGAGCCGGGGGCGCTGCCCAAGACGTCCAGCGGCAAGGTCCAGCGGCGGGCTTGCCGAGCGGAGCTGCTCGCGGGTGCGCCTCGGGCGCTCTTGAACTGGCGGGAGGGCGAGGTCGCGACCGATGCGAGGGCGCCGGCCGCGCAGGCGGGGACGGAGCGCGCGCCGGACACCGTGGAGGCGTGGGAGGGGTGGCTGTTGACGCGCTTGTCGGAGCGGCTGCGGATCCGCCGCGACACGCTCGACAAGGACGTGCCGATTACCTCGTTCGGTCTGGACTCGCTCGCGGCGGTCGAGCTGTCGAATGACCTGGAGCAGGTGGGCGCGCGCTCTGGCATGGAGGTGCTGCTCCAGGGCCCGACGGTGGCGGAGCTGGCGCGTCGACTCGCGGCCTCACGGGGGAGCGGGCACGAAGACGCGATCCCGCGTCGTGATGACGCTCTCTCTGCGCCCCTCACTGCGACCCAGCAGCGGCTGTGGCTCTTCGAGCAGCTCGCGCGGGGCGTTCCCGCCTACCACCTCCCGGCGGCGGTGCGGCTGACGGGCCCGCTGGATGTGGACGCGCTCGAACGGGCGGTGGCGGCGCTCGTCGGGCGGCATGACGCATTGCGGGTGACGTTCCAGGAGGAGGAGGGCATCCCCTCCCAGCGCCTCGCGCGTGAGATGCCCTCGGTCTTCCGGCGGGTCTTCTTGCGCGACGTGCCGTCCGAGTCGCGCGAGGCCACGGCGCTGCGGCTCGCCCAGGATGAAGCCCGCGCACCCTTCGACCTGGCTCGGGGGCCGCTGCTCCGTGTCACGCTGTTCCAGCTCGATGCCCAGGTGCACCTGCTCGGGGTGGTCGTGCATCACCTCGTCGCGGATGGGGCGTCCTTCGGCGTCCTGGCGCGCGAGCTGAGCGCCCTCTATGCGGCGTTCCAAGGGGGCCGCGAGCCCGCGTTGCCGTTGCCGCCCACGCGGTTCCTGGACTTCGCGCACTGGCGCGCCGCGCGCGAGTCTGACGCCGCGGTGGCTGCTTCCCTGGAGTCCTGGCGACGACGACTGTCTGGTGTCGCGGGGGTGTTGGAGCTGCCGGGTGATCGCGCCCGTCCTTCACGCCCCACGCACGCGGGCGCGCGTGTGCCCGTACACCTCTCTGCGCGGCTCACCGCCCGCCTGGAGGCGCTGGGCCGAGAGGAGGGGGCCACGCTGTTCATGACGGTGCTGGCGGCCTTCCAGGCGCTCCTGCATCGCCACTCGGGTCAGGACGACTTCTGCATCGGCACGCCCATCCAAGGCCGCGAGCGCGCGGGGTTGGACGGGGTGATGGGGTGCTTCCTGGAGCTGCTCGTCCTGCGCTCGTCCGTCTCGGGGACGGAGCGCTTCCGGGACCTGCTGCGCCACGCGCGGGAGACCGCGTTGGATGCGTTCGCGAACCGCCACGTTCCCTTCGAGCGCATCGTCGAGGCGGTGCTGCCCGTGCGAGACCGCTCCCGCGCGCCGCTCTTCCAGGTGTTGTTCGTGCTCCAGCCCGAGCCGCGCGAGGCGTGGTCGCTGGCGGGCGTCGAGTCGCAGGCGGTGGAGCTGGAGCCGCGAGCCACGCCGTATGACCTGACGTTGTCCCTCACGCGAGGCGCCGCGGGTCTCTCCGGGTGGATTGAGTACGCCACCGACCTGTTCGATGCCGCGTCCGCGACTCGGCTCGTCGAGCGCCTCCACGTCGTGCTCGAAGCCGTCATCGAGCAGCCTGAGCTGCGCGTGGACTCGCTGCCGCTCCTGGCTGAGGACGAACACCGGCTGCTGGCGGACTGGAACGACACGCACCGGGATGTCTCCGAGGCGAGCGTCCACTCGCTCATCTCGTCTCAGGCGGCACAGGCGCCCGACGCGGTGGCCCTGGTGTGCGGCGAGGAGTCCCTCACGTGGCGTGAGCTGGAACGTCAGTCGCGCGGCGTGGCGTTGCGCCTGCGGGCGCGAGGCGTGGGCCCCGGCGTGATGGTGGGGCTGTGCGTCGACCGCTCGCTGGAGCTGGTGGTGGGGATGCTCGGCATCCTCCAGGCGGGAGGCGCCTACCTGCCGCTGGACCCCACCTATCCCGAGGCGCGGCTCGCGTTCATGTTGCGCGACTCGGGGGCCTCGGTCGTGCTGACGCAGGCGCACCTGGCGGACAGTCTGCCCACCAGCGGGCGCGGCGTGGTGTTGCTCTCGGCCCAGGGCGCTCGCGACGTGACGGAGGCCCTGCCCGAGAGCGGCGTGGGGCCGGACCATGTGGCGTATGTCCTCTACACCTCGGGCTCGACGGGGCAGCCGAAGGGCGTGCTCGTCTCGCACCGGAACGTCGCCCACTTCCTGGCCGGCATGGACGCGCGGCTGGCGCGTCGCTCGGGGACCTGGCTCGCGGTAACGAGCGTGTCCTTCGACATCTCCGTGCTGGAGCTGTTGTGGACGCTGGCGCGCGGCTTCCAAGTCGTGCTCCTCGCGGAGCGCGGAGTCCTCGCGACGGCGACGGTGCCCGGGTTGATCCGCCGCCACGGCGTCACCCATCTCCAGTGCACGCCCTCGTTCGCCGAGGCGCTCTTGCTGGAGCCGGGCGCGGCGGGCGCCCTGAGCGGACTGGAAGCGCTGCTCGTGGGCGGCGAGGCGCTGAGTCCGGAGCTGGCTTCACGCCTGCGCGAGCGCGTGGGTGGCGCGCTGCTCAACATGTATGGCCCCACCGAGACCACCGTGTGGTCGGCCACCCATCGCGTGACGGGCGCGCCGGGGCCGGTTCCCATCGGGACGCCCATCGTGAACACCCGGCTCCACGTGCTGGATGCCGGGTTGCGGCCCATGCCCATCGGTGTGCCCGGCGAGCTGTTCATCGGCGGCGCGGGCGTGGCCCAGGGCTACCACGCGAGGCCGGAGCTGACGGCCGAGCGCTTCGTGCCGGATCCGTTCAGCACGCACCCGGGCGCGCGGCTGTATCGCACGGGCGACCGGGCGCGGTGGCGGAGTGATGGCACGGCCGAGTTCCTCGGTCGCGTGGACTTCCAGCTCAAGGTGCGTGGCTTCCGCGTCGAGCCGGGCGAGATCGAGTCCGCGCTGTCGAGCCATCCCGACGTGCGACAAGTCGTCGTGGTGGCTCGCCAGGATGAGGGCGCGGGCGCGCGACTGGTCGCGTATGTCGTCGCCCATCCCGGCGTGACACTGAGCCTGGATGCCCTGCGCGCCTTCGCGCGGCAGACGCTTCCCGAGCACCTGGTGCCCTCCGCGTGGGCCATCCTGGAGAAGCTGCCGCTGACCCTGAATGGGAAGGTGGACCGGAAGGCGCTGCCCGCTCCGGAGGGCGCGCGCGATGCCGCTCGCGCGTACCTCGCGCCGAGGACGGATACCGAGCTGCGCGTGGCGGCGGTCTGGTCCTCGCTCTTGGGCGTGGAGCGCGTGGGGGCGGACGATGACTTCTTCGCGCTGGGCGGCCACTCGTTGCTCGCCACGCGCGCCGCCGCTCGGCTGCGCGAGGCGTTGGGCGTGGAGCTGTCCCTGCGGGATGTGTTCGAGGCCGGGACGCTCAGTGCGCTGGCCGCGCGCCTGGATGCACTGCCCCGAGGCGCGATGCGCGCACCGCATTTCGGCGCGGACGCCGTCCTCCATTCCCTGTCGCCGGGGGAACTGGCGCGGCTCACCGAACGCGTGGGCGCGATCGAGGACTTGTATCCGCTGTCGCCGCTCCAGCACGGCCTGTTGTTCCAGGAGCTGATGTCGCGGGGCGGTGAGTCGTACTTCGAGCAATTGAGCTGGACGCTCACGGGCGAGCTGGATGTCGGTGCCATGCGGCGGGCCTGGGAGCTGCTCGGGGCAAGGCACGCGGTCCTGCGCACGTCGTTCCACTGGGAAGGACTGGAGGAGCCGCTCCAGGTGGTGCATCCCCGAGCGGAGTTGCCGTGGCGAGAGGAGGACTGGCGCTCGCTGTCGGAAGCCGAGCGCGCGGCGCGGTGGGAGGACTTCACGCACGAGGACCGAGCGCGCGGCTTCGAGGTGCAGCGTGCCCCGCTGACCCGCGTGGCGGTCGTTCGCGTGGGAGAACAATCCTGGCGGTGGCTCTGGAGCTTCCACCACCTGGTGCTGGATGGCTGGAGCTTCGCGCGCGTGCTGCGTGAGCTGCTTCAAGCGTATGCGGCCCTCACGCGCGGAGAGGCGTGGACGCCCGCTCCGGTGCCGCCCTTCCGGGCATACCTCGAATGGCTGGCGCGGCGCCCCGTGTCGGGAGACGAGGAGTTCTGGCGCGAGCAGCTCGCGGGCTTCGAGTCCCCCACGCCTCTGCCGGGAGCCAGCGAAGTTCGTGATGACGGAGTGGGCGAGCGCGAGGAAGCGTTGAGCGACGAGGAGTCGACGGCGCTCCAGGAGTTCTCTCGCCGCCACCGCGTCACGCCCAGCACGCTGGTCCATGGCGCGTGGGCGCTGCTGCTGTCTCGCTACGGAGGCGGCGCGGACGTCGCCTTCGGGACAACCCTCGCCGGGCGTCCTCCGGAGCTGGCGGGGGCCGAGGCGTCGGTGGGGTTGTTCATCCAGACGCTCCCGGTGCGCACGCGGCTGCGGCCATCGGAGGGCTTGCTGCCTTGGCTGCGCGAGCTGCAGTCCCTCCTGGTGGCGCTGGCGCAGCGCGGCCATGTCCCGCTCACGCGCATCCAGGGCTGGAGCGAGGTGCCGCGCGGCACACCGCTCTTCGAGTCACTGCTCGTCTTCGAGAACTACCCCGTGGACGAGGTCCTCTCGCGGGGCGGTGCGGGGTTGTCGCTGCATGGCGTGCACATGCATGAGCGCACGCACTATCCGCTGACCGCCGTGGCGCTCCCGGGGAGCACCCTGCGCTTGAAGGTGCAGTTCCAGACCGCGCGCGTGCCGGAGTCCACGGCGGTGCGGATGCTGGGGCACTGGCGAGCCTTGCTGCGCGCGATGGTCGCGGGCGCGGATCGCCGGTTGGCGGAGGTGCCGCTGCTCTCGGACGCGGAGCTTCAGCGGGTGTTGGGGGAGTGGAACGCCACGCGGACTTCGTATCCGAGAGACGCCACGGTTCATGCGCTGTTCCAGGCGCAGGCGGTGCGGACTCCGGACGCCGTGGCGGTGGAGTACGAGGGGAGCGCGCTCACGTACGCGCAGCTCGCGCGCCGGGCGAACCAGCTCGCGCACCGGCTCGCGGAGATGGGCGTGCGGCGGGGGGCCTCGGTAGCGGTGTGCGTGGAGCGCTCGCCGGACTGGGTCGTGGGCCTGCTCGGAATCCTCCAAGCGGGCGCGGCCTATGTCCCGTTGGATCCCACGTATCCCTCGGAGCGGTTGGCCTGGATGCTCGGGGATTCACGCGCATCGGTGCTGCTCACGCAGTCCACGTTGCGTTCGCGATTGACTGAAGGGGGCGTCCCCCTGCTCGTGCTGGATGCGCCCGGGACGTTCGAGGGCATGCCGGCCACCGTGCTCGATTCCCAGGCTTCCGCCGAGGACCTCGCGTACGTCGTCTACACGTCGGGCTCGACGGGGACACCGAAGGGCGTGGGCGTTCCGCACCGTGCGGTGGTGCGCCTGGTGGTGGAGACGAACTTCATCCAGTGGCGTCCCGATGACCGCGTGGCACAGGCGTCCAACGCCTCGTTCGACGCGGCGACCTTCGAGGTCTGGGGGGCGTTGCTCCACGGGGCGCGACTGGTGGGCGTCTCGCGCGAGCGCGCGCTCGAGCCTCGGTCCTTCGCCGCGTGGCTGCGCGAGCAAGACATCCGCGTGATGTTCCTCACGACCGCCTGGTTCAATCAGGTGGTGGCCGAGGTCCCGGACGCGTTCCAGAGCGTGCGACAGGTTCACTTCGGTGGCGAGGCCGTGGATCCGCGCTCGGTTCGCGCGGTGCTTCGCGACGGCGCGCCTGAGCGATTGCTGCACGTGTATGGGCCCACGGAGAGCACCACCTTCGCCGCGTGGCACCTCGTCGACGCGGTGGCCGAGCACGCGACCACCGTGCCCATGGGCCGTCCCCTGGCCAACACCGAGCAGTACGTCCTGGATGCGGGGCTCACCCCTGTACCTCCGGGCGGGGCGGGGGAGCTGTGGATCGGCGGTGATGGATTGGCGTGGGGTTACCTGGGGCAGCCCGCGCTGACGGCCGAGCGGTTCGTGCCGCATCCCTACGCGTCGACCCCAGGCGCGCGCCTGTACCGCACCGGAGATCGCGTGCGGCTGCGGCTGGATGGCGCAGTGGAGTTCCTGGGCCGAGTCGATGCCCAGGTGAAGGTGCGCGGCTTCCGCGTGGAGCCCGCCGAGGTGGAGGCCGCGCTGCTCCAGCACCCCGCGGTGCGCGAGGCGGTGGTGGTGGCGCGAGAGGAGGTCGCCGGCGGATCCCGCCAGCTCGTGGCCTATGTGGTCGCGTCGTCCGTGACGCCCGCCGAGCTGCGGACGTTCCTCTCCGAGCACCTGCCGTCGTACCTGGTGCCCGCGGCGCTCGTGCGCGTCGAGCGCATGCCGCTCACGCCAAACGGGAAGGTGGATCGCCGAGCCCTGCCGGCTCCGGCGGAGGCCGAGTGGGACGCCGCGGACGCGGGGCGCATCGCTCCGAGGGATCCCTCGGAGGAACTGGTCGCGGGGTTGTTCCGTGAGCTGCTGGGAGTCTCGCGGGTGAGTGCGCGCGACAGTTTCTTCGACCTGGGTGGCCACTCCCTGATGGCCACGCGGGTGGTGGCGCGCATCCTCGCGGCTTGCGGCGTCTCGCTCTCGCTGCGCGACCTCTTCGAGAACCCTACCGTGGAGGGGCTCGCGGCGCGCATTGCCCAGGTGCGTGGCCAGTCGGATGCGCGGCGTCCTCCGCCCATCGTGCCCGTGCCGCGAGCAGGGCGCCTGCCGCTGTCGCTCATGCAGGAGCGGCTGTGGCTGCTGGAGCAGCTCCAGGCGAACCGGGGCGTGTACAACGTCCGCTGGGCGGCATGGCTCGATGGCGAGCTGAACGTGGCCGCGCTGGAGCAGGCCTTGGCCGAGCTGCTCCGTCGTCACGAGTCGCTGCGCACGACCATCGCGCTCGAGGCGGGTGAGCCCGTCCAGCGCATCCACGAGGCGGTCTCGCTGTCGCTGCCCGTCGTGGACTTGAGCGAGGTCGCGGAGTCGGAGCGTGAAGCCCAGGCCCTGCGGGCCGCCGCGGAGAGCGCTCGACGCCCGTTCGACCTTGCTCAGGGGCCGTTGATTCGCCCGGTGCTCATTCGCACCGGAGCGCGCACGCACCTCGTGGTGCTCACGCTGCACCACATCATCTCGGATGGTTGGTCCCTGGGCGTCACGTTCCGCGAGTTGGCCGCGCTGTACTCGGCGGCGCTCCTGGGCCGGGCTTCGGAGCTGCCCGCGCCAGGACTCCAGCCGGTGGACCACGCGGTGTGGCAGCGAAGCTGGCTCCAGGGAGAGGCGCTGGAGGAGCAGGTCGCCTACTGGCGCCAGCAGCTCCACGGCGCGGCGCCCGTGCTGGAGTTGCCCACCGACCTGCCTCGGCCGGCGGTGCAGCGCTTCCATGGCGCGACCCTTCCGGTTCGCCTGCCGGCGGGACTCTCCTCGGCGTTCCGCGCGCTCTGCCGACGCGAGGGCGTCACGCCCTTCATGGGCTTGATGGCGGTGTTCCAGCTCCTGCTGGTGCGCGTGTCGGGACAGCAGGACGTCAGCGTGGGCTCGCCCATCTCCGGGCGTCACCACGCGGGCCTGGAGAACCTCATCGGGTTCTTCGTGAACATGCTGGTGTTGCGCACGCGCTTCGCGCCGGACGCGACTTTCCGCGAGCTGCTGGGCCGCGTGCGCGAGACGACGCTCGCCGCCTATGCCCACCAGGACGTGCCGTTCGAGCGGGTGGTGGAAGCGCTCCAGCCGCCGCGCACAATGAGCCACGCGCCTCTGATGCAAGTGGTGCTGTCGCTCAATGACTCGCCGCCCGCCGATGCGCGCTTGGAGGGGCTGGCCCTCCGGCCGGTGGAGCTCAACGCGGGCACCGCGAAGTTCGACCTCGCCCTCGCGTTCGATGACTCCCCGGAGGGGTTCAGCGGCACGCTCGAGTACGACACCGACCTGTTCACCGCCACCACCGCCACGCGCTGGATGGAGCAGCTCCGCGTGCTGATGGAGGGCGCGGTGGAGGACCCGAACCAGCGCATCGGGGACCTCCCGCTGATGGACGACGCGGAGCGGCGCCGGCTCATGGTCTCGTGGAACGGCCCGCGCACCGAGTTCCCCCGCGAGGCCTGCCTCGCCACGCTCTTCGAGGCGCAGGTCGCTCGCACCCCCGACGCGTTCGCCGTCGAGTTCGAGGGCGTGCGTTTGACCTATCGCGAGCTGGACCGTCGCGGAAACCAGCTCGCGCGCTACCTGCTGCGCCGGGGCATCACCCCAGGCACGCCCGTGGGGCTGTGCGTGCGGCGCTCGCTGGAGCTCATCATCGGCACGGTGGGCATCATCAAGGCGGGAGCCGCCTACGTCCCGTTGGATCCCACCTATCCCCGCGACCGCCTGGCCTACATGGTAGGGGACACGCGGCTGCCGGTGGTGCTGGTCCAGCGCGCGGTGCTGGACGTGCTCCCCGAGAGCGACGCGGCCGTGGTCATCCTGGATGATCAGGAGGGCGAGCTGGCGCGCGAGCGCGAGGACTCCCCGGGCATCACCGTCCCGCCCGAGTCGCTCGCGTACATCATGTACACGTCGGGCTCCACGGGCCGACCCAAGGGGGTCTGCGTCCCGCAGCGCGGCGTGGCTCGACTGGTGCTGGGACAGAGCTACCTCCAGTGGGGACCTTCCGAGGTCTTCACTCAGCTGGCGCCCATCTGCTTCGACGTGGCGACGATGGAGATCTGGGGCGCGTTGCTGCACGGCTCGCGGCTCGTCGTCCTGCCTCCGCGTCCGCCCACGGCGGAGGAGCTCAAGGAGCTGGTGGCCCGCTGCGGCGTGACGGTGCTGTGGCTGACCGCGGCCCTCTTCGAGAGCGTGGCCGTCACTCGGCCCGACGTGGTGGACGGCGTTCGCCAGTTCATGTCGGGCGGTGACGCGCTGTCGCCGGCGGCGGTGCGGGAGCGGCTGTCGCGCGGGGGCTTGATGGTGAACGGCTACGGCCCCACCGAGGTCACCACGTTCACCACGTGCGCCGTGATGGAGGGCTCGATTCCCGAGGGCAGCGTGTCCATTGGGAAGCCCATCGCGAACACGCAGGTGTACGTGGTGGACCGTCGCCTGCACCCCGTGCCCGTGGGCGTGCCCGGAGAGCTGCTCGCGGGAGGCGAGGGCATCGCCTGGGGCTATCTGGGACGGCCCGAGCTGACGGCCGAGCGCTTCATCCCGGATCCTTTCAGTGACGAGCCGGGCGCGCGCCTCTATCGCACCGGCGACAGCGTGCGCTGGCGCGAGGACGGGACGCTGGAGTTCCTGGGCCGCATCGACACGCAGGTGAAGGTGCGGGGCTACCGCGTCGAGCCGGGCGAGGTGGAGGAGGTGCTCCGTCGTCATCCCGCGGTGGGCGAGGCCGTGGTGGTGGCGCGGCCGGACCCGGCGGGAGGCAAGCGCCTCATCGCGTATGCGGTGCCGCGCGCGGGCGAGACGCTGGACGCGCGCGTGCTGAAGGCCTCGCTCGTGGAGGCGCTGCCCGAGTTCATGGTGCCTTCCGTGGTGGTGCCCTTGGACCGGATGCCCGTGTCGCCGAACGGCAAGGTGGACCGAGCGGCGCTGCCGGAGCCAGAGGTTGCTCGCGCTCCTGGCGCCACCTTCGTCGCACCGACGACGGAGATGGAGCGCAAGGTGGCGGAGCTGTGGTCGCGGGTGCTGGGCGTCGAGGAGATCGGCGTGGAGGACCACTTCTTCACCGACCTGGCGGGCAGCTCCATGTCGGTGGTGAAGGCCTGCACGCTGTTCCGAGAGGAGCTGAAGCGCGACGTGCCCGCGACGCGCTTCTTCGAGCATTCCACCGTCCGCGCGTTCGCCGCGGCACTGGAGCGGGACGCGGAGGAATCCGCGGAGCCGCAAGACAACGAAGCCCATGAGGATCGCGCCGCGCAGCGGCGTCAGGCGATCCGCCGACAGGGTCGACGAGGAAACCAAGGCAATGGCTGACGCGGACAATCACGTCGAGGCGGAGGACTTCGGGAACGACATCGCGGTGGTGGGCATGGCGGGGCGCTTCCCCGGGGCCCGCGATCTGCGCGACTACTGGCGCAACCTGCGGGAGGGCGTGGAGTCCATCTCCGTCTTCCCCGAGTCCGCGCTGGAGTCCTCGCCGCTGATGCCGGATGCGCTGCGGCACCTCCCGAACTTCGTGCGCGCGGGCGGAATCCTGGAGGGCGCCGAGTCATTCGACGCCGGCTTCTTCGAGGTGACCCCGCGCGAGGCGCTGTGGATGGATCCACAGCAGCGGGTGTTCCTCCAGTGCGCGTGGGCCGCGCTCGAAGACGCGGCCTATGACCCCACGCGGTTCAAGGGGCGCATCTCGCTCTACGCGGGCGCGGGCTCCTCCAGCCACCTGCTGTCGCTGTTGGGCGAGGCGCGCAAGGACCCGGCCGCGGCCATGGACCTGGTCACCTCGGGACCGGAGAGCCTGGCGATGAAGGCCTCGTTCAAGCTCCAGCTCCGGGGCGAGAGCGTGGCCGTCTACACCGCCTGCTCCACGGGCCTGGTGGCCATCCACATGGCCTGCCAGAGCCTGCTGACGCGCCAATCGGACATCGCGCTCGCGGGCGCGGTGCGCATCGCCAGTCCGCAGCGCACCGGGTACGTGTACCAGGACGGCCTCATCTACTCGCCGGACGGACACTGCCGTGCGTTCGACCACCGGGCCGCGGGCACGGTGGCGGGCAATGGCGCGGGCGTGGTGGTGCTCAAGCCCCTGGCGGATGCGCTGCGCGACGGAGACCGCGTGTATGCGGTCATCAAGGGCACGGCCATCAACAACGACGGCCAACAGAAGGTGGGCTACACCGCGCCCAGCATCGAGGGGCAGACGGAGGTCATCGCGGACGCGCTCGCGTACGCGGGGCTGGGCGGCGATGACATCGGCTACGTGGAGGCCCACGGAACCGGCACATCGCTGGGCGATCCCATCGAGCTGGCGGCGCTCACGCGCGCGTTCCGCAAGACGACAGAGCGCAAGGGCTACTGTGGCCTGGGCTCGGTGAAGACGAACCTGGGACACCTGGACGCCGCGGCCGGCGTGGCGGGCTTCATCAAGGTCGTGCTCGCGCTGCGCAACGAGGAGCTGCCGCCGAGCTTGCACTTCGAGCGCGCCAATCCCGAGCTGGGACTGGAGCGCAGCCCGTTCTACGTCAACACGGCCCTGATGCCCTGGCCCCGGACCGACGTCCCTCGCCGCGCGGGCGTGAGCTCCTTCGGCATCGGAGGGACCAACTCGCACGTGGTGCTGGAGGAGGCGCCCGCCGAGACGCGCGCGTCGCCGAGTGGTCGTCCCTTCCATGTGGTGAGCCTGTCCGCCCGCACACCCTCCGCGCTGGAGACGATGACGCGGGAACTCGCGGCGCACCTGGACGCAGGCGGCGCTGGGAGCGAGCTGCCGCTGGAGGACGTGGCCTTCACGCGCAACGTGGGCCGGCGTGCGTTCGAGCATCGGCGCGCGGTGGTGGCCGCCACCCCGGCGGAGCTGGTGGAGCGCTTGCGCAAGCCGCCCGCGGCGGTGGAGCAGGGGCGCTTGCGGCGCGTGGCCTTCCTCTTCCCGGGGCAGGGCGCGCAGGCCGTGGGCATGGGGCGCGAGCTGTACGGGGTGGAGGCGGGGTTCCGCAAGGACGTGGACGCGGCGCTCGCGCGCTTGGATCCGGCGTTGGCGAAGGAGGTGCGCGCGCTCGTGCTGACGCCTGATGGCCAGGACTCGGCCATGGCGCCCCTGCTGGCGGATCCGCGCGTGGCGCTGCCCGCCCTCTTCATCGTCGAGCACGCGCTCGCACGACTCTGGATGTCGTGGGGCGTGAAGCCGCTGGCCATGCTGGGTCACAGCTATGGCGAGTATGTGGCCGCATGCGTGGCGGGCGTGTTGTCGGCCGAGGACGGCCTGCGCCTGGCGGTCGTCCGAGGCGCGTTGATGGCGCGCCTTCCTCCGGGCGGGATGCTCGCGGTGGGGATGTCCGAGGCGGCGCTGACGCCGCTGCTGTCCGAGGGGCTCGCGCTGGCCGCCATCAACGGCGAGGACCGGTGCGTCGTCTCGGGGACGGTGCCCGCCATCGAACGGCTGAGCGCACGATTGGAGGCGCAGGGCGTGGGCGTGGTGCGACTGCCCGCGGCGCATGCCTTCCACTCCAGCGCGGTGGAGCCCCTCATGCCCGAGCTGGCGCGGGCCGTGGCATCGATGCGCCTCCAGGCGCCGAAGGTGCCCTATGTGTCCAGCGCCACGGGGACGTGGATCCGTCCGGAGGAGGCGACGGACCCCGAGTACTGGGCGAGGCAGATGCGCCAGCCCGTGCGCTTCGCGACGGGACTCGCGTTCCTCGTCGCGGAAGGGTGCAGCGTGCTGTTGGAGGTGGGGCCGGGGCAGGACCTCACCGCGCTCTGCCGACCGCTCGCGCGCCAGGACAAGCGGCTGGTCGTCGCGCCGTCCCTGCGCCGCAGGCCCACGGAGAGCGATTACCGGGGACTGCTCCAGTCGTTGGGAGACCTGTGGTGCGCGGGCGTGGACGTGTCGTGGGCGCAGCTCGCCTCGGGGGAGAAGCGCCGCCGCGTGGCGCTCCCCACGTACCCCTTCGAGGAGCAGCCGTTCACGCTGGCGGCCCCGGCCGCTGAGTCGCTGCCTGAACCCGAGGCGCGTCCCGTAGCTCCGGGCACGTTTGTTCCGGGGGCTGTGCGTGCCTCGGCGGCGCCTCGGACCGAGGTGCCCGTCGTCACCGCGCGCGCTCCGCTGAGCGACATCCAGCAGCGGGTGTTGGAGATCTGGCGCGAGCGCTTGGGCGCCGTGGAGATTGGACTCGACGACGACTTCCTGGAGCTGGGCGGCAACTCGTTGATGGCGGCGCAGATGCTCACCCGCCTGCGCGAGACGTTCTCCGTCCAGTTGCCGCTGAGCGCCCTGTTCGAGGCGCCCACCGTCGCGGGCATCGCCGCGCGCATTGAAGCGATGCTGGGTGGACCCAACGGCGGGCCCAGTGTTCCCGACGACGCCATCGTCCGCATCGACCGGAGCGGTGAGCTGCCGCTGTCTGTCGTGCAGGAGCGTGTCTGGCGGATGGAGCAGCTGGACCCGGGGAACCCCTCGCTCAACATGCCGCTGGCCATTCGGCTCACGGGTGCGCTGGAGGCGCGCGTCCTGGAGCGGGCGGTCAACGAGGTCATCCGTCGGCACGAGATGCTCCGCGCCACCTACGTCGTCGTGGACGGACAGGTGCGTCAGCGCTTCGCCGCCGAGGTCCGCATCGACGTGCCGGTAGTGGACCTGCGCGGCTTCGCGGGGGACGCCGAGGCGGAGGCGATCCGGCTGGCGCTGGACGAGGCCCGGAGTCCGTTCTCCCTGGATGCAGGCCCCATTGTTCGCGCGCGGCTGGTGCGCCTGCGCGACGCCGACCACGTGATGCTCCTCACGGTGCATCACATCGCGGCCGACACGCTGTCGCTCGTGGCCTTCTTCCGCGAGATGGCGGTGAACTACCAGGCCTTCCTGGCGGGCAAGCCCGCGCCGCTGCCCGAGCTGCCGGTGCACTACGTGGACGCAGCCGCCTGGGAGCGCCGAGCCCTGTCCGGGGGTGTGTTGGCCACGCAGGAGGCGTGGTGGCGAGAGACGCTGGCCGATCATCCCGCGCCGTTGGAGCTGCCCACGGACAGGCCGCGTCCCACCGAGCAGCGCCTGCGCGGAGAGCGCTTCCCCGTGACGTTGTCGGCCGAGGCGTCCACCGCGCTGAAGGCCATCTGTCACCGCGAGGGCGTCACGCCCTTCATGACCTTGCTCGCGGCGCTGTCCGCGCTGCTGGCCCGGTACTCAGGGCGTGAGGACATCGTCGTGGGCACGCCCGTGGGCAACCGCGCCCGGGGCGAGCTGGAGCCGTTGATCGGCTTCGTCGCCCACGCCATGGCCCTGCGCACGGACCTGTCGGGGGACCCCACGTTCCGCGAGCTGCTCGGTCGCGCGCGCGACACCGCCATCGACGCGACCGCACACCAGGACGTGCCCTTCGAGCACCTGCTGCCCCGCGTGGCGCCCGGGAGGGATCCCGCGCGTTCGCGCTTGTGTGACGCGGCCATCATCCTGCACTCGCATGTGGCCACCGCGCCGCCCTCCGTGCCGGGGCTGGAGCTGCGGCTCGTCGAGGTCCCGGGCACGCCCGCGCAGTTCGGCGCGACGCTCGGTGAGCTGACGCTGTTGCTGATTGAAAGCGCGACGGGATTCTCGGGCGTCATCGAGTACGCCACCGAGTTGTATGACGAGGCTCGCGTGGCCCGGATGGCGGGCCACTTGGAGACCCTGCTCATCGCCGCGCATGCCGAGCCGGAGGTACGCGTCTCGCACCTGCCCCTGGCGACGCGCGACGAACTGTCGCGCCCCGCGCCTCGTGGGGTCGCGGATCCGCTGGGACTCCTCGCGCGGCTGGATGCGCGGGCGGGACGGACCCCAGACGACGTGGCGCTGTCGTCCGGTGCCGTCCACGTGACGTGGCGCGAGCTGTCGGATCGTGCGCGGCGCATGTCCGCGCGGCTGATGGAAGCGGGCGTGCGCGACGGCGTGCCCGTGGCCGTGCGTCTGGAGCCCAGTGTCGAGGCCGTGGTGGCGCACTGGGGCATCCTCGGCGCGGGCGGCGCGTGCCTGCCTGTGTCGGAGGGCGACATGGCCGTGCTGGCCTCGCTGCTTCCGGACTCCGGGCCTCGCGTGCTCGTGGTGGCGAGGGCGGGGGACGTGACGGCGCCTTCGGGGGTTCGCGTGGTGGCGCTGGACGCGATGGGGGCAGTCGCTTCCGGGGCGTCCCGTGAGGCCACCGCGGACGGGCTCGCGTTCATCGTGCCCGCGCCTGAGGCCCTCGGTGGCCGAGGGCGCGTGGTGCTGACGCATCGGAACGTCGCGCACCTGTTGGCTGGGCTGGATGCCCGGAGCGTGGGGCGCGAGGGGGATGTGTGGCTCGCCGCGCGTGGGCCCGCGGAGGATGTGTCGGGATTGGAGCTGCTGGGGGCGCTCGCGCGCGGTCTGCGCGTGGTGCTTCCTCCGGAGCGGCTGGCGGCGCGCTTCGCCACGCTCGGGGCGAGCGCCAAGGCGCATCGCCCGATCGACTTCAGCCTGTCCTACTTCGCGAACGACGAGGACTCGCTGGGCGAGCACAAATACGAGCAGCTCCTGGAGGGAGCGAAGTTCGCGGACACCCACGGCTTCTCGGCCATCTGGACGCCCGAGCGACGGTTCCACTCGTTCGGGGGGTTGTATCCCGCGCCCTCGGTGGTGGGCGGGGCGCTCGCGATGCTCACGCGCAACCTCCGCATTCGCGCGGGCAGCGTCGTGCTGCCACTGCATGACCCCATCGAGGTCGCCGAGCAGTGGTCCGTGGTGGACAACCTGTCCAACGGGCGCGTGGGCGTGTCGCTCGCCACGGGCTGGCACGCGAATGACTTCTCGCTCTCGCCCGGGACGTTCGCCCGCCGCAAGGAAGTGCTGCGCGAGCGGTTGGACGAGCTGCGACGCCTGTGGCGTGGCGGAACGGTGCGGCGCCGCAACGGCGCGGGCAATGAGGTGGAGCTGGCGCTGCGGCCCAAGCCCAAGCAGGCCGAGCTGCCCGTTTGGCTCACGGCGGCGGGCAACCCCGAGACCTTCCGGCAAGCGGGCGCGGTGGGGGCGGGCATCCTCACCAACGTCATCGGACTGGGCTCTCAGCTCGAGGAGCTGCGGGCCAAGGTGGCGTTGTATCGCGAGGCGTGGCGACAGGAGGGGCACGGTCCGGGGCGCGGCCACGTGACGTTGATGCTCCACACCTTCCTGGGCCGCGACGCCGCGGAGGTTCGCGCCGCCGTGCGCGAGCCGTTGATGAGCTACTTCCGCAGCTCGGTGGACATCTTCGGGAACCTGGTGGCCAGCCAAGGTCTTCAGGTGGATGTGCGCGGGCTGACGCCGCAGGACATGGAGGCGCTGCTCGTCCAGGGCTTCGAGCACTACCTGGAGGACGGTGGCCTGCTGGGCACGGTGGAGGACGGTGTCCGCATCGTCGGGAGCCTGCGCTCCATGGACGTGGACGAGGTGGCCTGCCTCGTCGACTTCGGCGTGCCGCTGGAGCCGACGATGGCCAGCCTCCAACTGCTCGACACGCTTCGCCAGCGGATGCAGGCGCCGCCTGTCGAGGAGGCGCGCGCCTTGACGGAAGTGGGCTCGGAGCTGGGCGAGCTGCTGGCCTGGGTTCGCGCGGAGGGTGTCACCGTGCTGCGCTGCGCGCCGTCGCAGGTGCGGGCGCTCGCGGAGTTGCCGGGGGCCGAGGAGGCGCTCGCGGGCGTGAGGGGATTGATTCTCGCGGGCGAGGCGGTGGCCGCGGACGCGTCGGCCCTCCAGGTCCGTGGCTTCCGGGCGCTCACGTCTCAAGTGCATCAGGCGTCGTCCTGGGGCCTTGGCGCAGAGGAACTCGCGGCGAGAACGCGCGTGCTCGATGCGAAGGGGCGGGCCGTGCCGGTGGGCGTGGTGGGCACGATCGCCGTGGGCGGCCCCTCTCTGCCGCAGGGCTTCTGGAAGGACGCGGACTCGACTCGGGCTCGCTTCGTGGAGGTGGATGGCGAGACGCTGTTCCTCACCGGGAAGCGCGCCCGCTGGGGACGGGATGGCGCACTGGAGCCGATTGCTCCGGCACCTGCCGCGAAGCCGCGTCGTCCGGCGAAGACCGCGACAGCCGCCGCGCCCCGGCCTCAGCCGCGCGCGCAGCCGGCCACGACGGGTGTGCCCGTGGTGCGCGTGCCGCGAGACCTGCCGCTGCCCCTGTCGTTCCCGCAGCAGCGGCTGTGGGCGCTGAACCAGCTCGACCCCGATGGCATCGCCTACAACAACGTCGTCACGTTGCGACTGTCAGGCCCGGTGAACGCGGACGTGCTCGAGGCGTCGCTCGACGCGGTGGTCCGCCGTCATGAGGTGCTGCGCACCACCTTCGCGCTGACCGAGGACGGGGCACGGCAGGTCATCGTGCCGTCCATGCCGCTGGTGATGGCGCGGCACGTGGCCCGTGATGAGTCGGAGGCGATCCGGATCGCGATGGAGGAGGCGCGCCGTCCGTTCGACCTGTCTCGCGGACCGGTGATGCGGGCGGCGATGATCCGCATCGCGGAGACGGAGCATGTGTTGCAGCTCACGCTCCACCACATCGCCTCGGATGGTTGGTCGAGCGGGGTGCTGTACCGCGAGATGGTGGCGAACTACGAGGCGTTCTCCGCGGGACGTCCATCGCCGTTGCCCGAGCTGCCCATCCAGTACGCGGACTACTCCGCGTGGCAGCGGAGCTGGCTGGACAGCCCCGCCATGGCGGCCCAGCTCGCGTACTGGAAGGAGCGGCTCGCGGGCACGCAGGTCCTGGAGATGCCCACGGATCGTCCGAGACCCGCGCGCTGGTCGGGGCGGGGGGGGCGCCTCTCCGTGGCGGTGCCGCGCCCACTGGTGGACGCGCTCTGGGCCGTGGGCCGTCGCGAGGGTGCGACGCCGTTCATGGTCATCACCGCGGCGTGGCAGACCCTGCTGCATCGCTACTCGGGCCAGGATGACATCGTCATCGGGACCTCGGCGGCTGGGCGCAACCGCGCCGAGCTGGAGGGGCTCATTGGCTGCTTCCTGAACACGCTCGCCATCCGCGCGGACTTCTCGAGTCGGCCGTCGTTCGCGGAGCTGCTGCGCCGGGTGAAGACCGCGTCCATTGAAGCCTTCGCCCATCAGGACATCCCCTTCGAGCGACTGGTGGACGAGCTGCGCGTGCCGCGCGACCCGAGCCGGATGCCGCTCGTGCAGGCGATGCTGACGTTCCACAACACGCCGCCCATCGACGTGCTCGCGCCGGGGCTGGGTGTCCAGCCCATGGACCTGGACATCGGCGCGACCAAGGTGGACCTGTCACTGGAGCTGCGTGAGTCGAAGGCGGGGCTCGACGGCGCGTTGGAGTTCGCCGCGGACCTGTTCGACCGCCGCACCGTCGAGCGGCTGTGGGAGCGGTTCCTCCTGTTGCTCTCGGGCCTCGCGGAGGACCCCTTCCGCCGCGTGGCGGAGCTTCCGCTGCTCAGCGCCGAGGAGCAGCGGAAGGTGCTCGTGGAGTGGAACGACACTCGCGCGGCATTCCCCGCGGTGGATGGCGTGCACCACCTCTTCGAGCAGCAGGCGGCGAGGACCCCGGAGGCCATCGCGTTGGTGACGGCCTCGGAGCGCCTGACGTATGGCGCGCTGGACGCGCGGGCGAACCAGCTCGCGCGCTACTTGCGGGGCCTCGGCGTGGGGCCCGAGGTGCGCGTGGGCGTGTGCGCCGAGCGCTCTTGGGAGCTCATCGTCGGGTTGCTGGGCGTGCTGAAGGCGGGTGGGGCGTTCGTACCGCTCGACCCCGCGTATCCGTCTCAGCGCCTGGCCTTCATGATGCGCGACGCGAACCTCGCCATCGTGGTGACGCAAGAGCACCTCACGTCGCAGCTTCCCTCGGGCGGCGAGGTGCTCGTCACGGTGGATGCGGAGTGGGATGACATCGCTCGACAGCCCGCCACGGCGCCGGACGCGCGGGGCTCGGCTGGCAACGCGGCGTACGTCATCTACACCTCGGGCTCGACGGGGATGCCCAAGGGCGTGCTCGTCACGCATGAGGGCATCTGCAACACGGTGCGCTCCATCGTGCCCGCGCACGACGTGGGGCCAGGCCGCCGCGTGCTCCAGGCCGCCGCGCTGGGCTTCGACGCGTCCGTGCTGGAGGTCCTCTCCACGCTGGTTGCTGGCGCGGAGCTGCATCTCGCGCCACGCGAGTCCTTGTTGCCCGGGGCGCCGCTGCGCGAGGTGCTGGAGTCACGTGGCATCACCACCGTCACGCTCACGCCCTCGTCGCTCACGCAACTGGAGCCCGAGGGACTGCCCGCGCTGTCCACCGTCATCTCCGCGGGCGAGGTCTGCACGCCGGAGTTGGCGAGGCGCTGGAACCGAGGGCGTCGGCTGCTCAACGGCTATGGCCCGACGGAGGCGACCGTCTGCGCGACGGTGTCCACCTCCTTGGATGCGGAGCGCCCGGACATCGGTCGGCCGCTCCACAATACGCGCGCCTATGTGCTCGATGTCCGAGGCCAGCCCGTGCCCATCGGACTGTCGGGCGAGCTGTACCTCGGTGGCGCGGGCATCACGCGCGGCTATCTGGGGCGTCCCGAGCTGACCTCGGAGCGCTTCGTGCCGGATGGCTTCTCCGGGGAGGCGGGGGCTCGTCTGTATCGGACGGGAGATCGGGTCCGCGCGCGCGAGGACGGCCGCCTGGAGTACCTGGGACGTGTCGATGCGCAGGTGAAGGTCCGCGGCTATCGCATCGAGCCAGGAGAGATTGAAGCCGTGCTCCGCCAGCACCCGAGCGTGGCGGACGCGGTCGTGGTGGTCCGCGCGGATGCGAGCCACACGCGCCGCTTGGTGGGCTACGTCGTCGCGACCTCCGAAGGGGAGCCGGGGCTCACGGCGCTGCGAGACTTCCTCAAGGACCGCCTGCCGGACCACATGGTGCCGGCGGCGTTCGTCGTGTTGGCGGCCCTGCCCAAGACGCCGGGCGGGAAGGTGGATCGCGGCGCGCTGCCCGAGCCGGACGCCATCAAGGTGGCGTCGGGCAAGGACTACGTCGCACCGCGCACGGAGGTCGAGCGGACGCTCGCCGCGCTGTGGGCCCAGGTGCTGGGCGTGGAGCGCGTGGGCATCCACGACAACTTCTTCGAGCTGGGCGGAGACTCCATCCTCGGCATCCAGATTGTCTCGCGCGCGAAGCAGGCCGGCCTGCGTCTGGAGCCCGCGATGCTCTTCGAGCGGCAGACGCTCGCGGAGCTGTCCGAGGGCGTGGGTCAGGCGCAGGCGCCGGTCGGTGAGCAGGGCCCCGTGGAGGGCAGTGCTCCCCTGACGCCCATGCAGCGCATCTTCTTCGAGGACTGGGCGCTGCCCGAGCCGCACCACTACAACCTGTCCGCGGTGCTGGAGGTGCGCCGGCCCGTCGACGCGGCGATCCTGGAGCGAGCGCTCGCGGCGGTGGTCGGTCATCATGATGCGCTTCGGCTGCGCTTCACGCGCACCGCCGAGGGGTGGACGCAGTCCCATGGCCCCGTGCCCGAGCACGTGGCCGTGCGCCGGGTGGACCACTCCGCGATTCCCGAGTCGGGGCTGGAGGCCGCACTGGAGTCCGTGGGCGCGGAGATTCAACGCAGCCTGCGACTGGACGAAGGGCTCCTCCTGCGCGCGGCCCTGTTCGAGCGGGGACCCTCGCGCGCGGCGCGGCTCCTGCTCGTGGTGCACCACCTCGCGGTGGATGGCGTGTCGCTGCGTCCGCTCCTGGAGGACGTGGAGACAGCCTATGCGCGACTGGAGCGCGGAGAGCCCGTGGTGCTCCCCGCGAAGACCACGTCGTTCAAGGCCTGGGCAGAGAAGCTCGTCGCGCACGCGAACTCAGCGGCGATGGGCCGCGAGCTGGCGCTGTGGCGCGCCTCGGATGTGGTGCCCGCGCTGCCCGTGGACTTCCCGGGCGGCGACAACACCTCCGCGAGCGAGCAGCTCGTGACGGTGTCCTTCGAGCCGGGCGAGACGCGGACCCTGCTCAACGAGGTGCCGTCGGCCTATCGCGCCCGGGTGGATGAGGTGCTGCTGTCCGCCCTGGCGCGAGCGGTGGCGCGGTGGACGGGCGGCCCTCGGGTGAGGTTGGAGCTGGAAGGCCATGGCCGCGAGCCGCTGTTCCCGGACGTGGACCTGTCACGGACCGTGGGCTGGTTCACCAGCACCTTCCCGCTCGACGTGACGATGCCGGAGGGCGCGACTGCTGGAGACGCGCTCCGAGCCCTGCGTGACGCGAGGCGGGTGCTGCCCATGAACGGCCTGGGCTACGGCCTGTTGCGCTACCTGCGGCCCGACGCGGCTCCGGTGCTGAGCGCGCAGCCGGGCGCGGAGGTCGGGTTCAACTACCTGGGCCAACTCGACGCCGCGGCTCGAGGTTCAGAGCGCTTCGGGCTGACCCATGAGCCCTCGGGCCCCTGGCACGCACCGAGCGGACGTCGCCCGCATCGGCTCGACGTGAACGCCGTGGTGCGCGACGGCCGCCTGGTGGTGACGTTCGCGTTCAGTCGCGCGCTGCACGCGCTCCGCACCATCGAGTCGGTGGCGGCCCGCTTCTCCGAGGGACTCCGCGAGCTGGTGGCGGGGAAGGGCACGGACGACGCCGCGCGTCGCTCGCTGGGAGACTTCCCGCTGGCGAGGACGACGCCCGCGGCGCTCACGCGACTGCTGGGACAACACCCGGACCTGGAGGACCTCAGCGCCCTCACGTCGTTGCAGCAGGGCATGTTGTTGCACACGGTGCTTTCGGCGCCGGGATCCGGTGTCTTCCACGAGCGGCTCGCCTGGACCCTCCGCGGTCGCGCGGACCTGGTGGCGCTGCGTCGGGCCTGGGGCGAGGTGATCGCGCGCCACGGCATCCTGCGCACGTCCTTCCATCACGAGGGCCTCGGTGAGCCGCTTCAGCTCGTTCACCGGGAGGCCACGCTGGCCTGGACCGAGCATGACCTGCGCGGCTTGTCTCCCGACGCTCAGCTGGCGCGCATGACGGCGCTGGTGGAGGCGGATCGGGCGCGAGGCTTCGCGCTCGGCACCGCGCCGCTCGCGCGGATGGAAGTGGTGCGCCTGGGCGAGGACGAGCACCGCTTCCTGTGGAGTCACCACCACCTCATCCTGGATGGATGGAGCGTGGGCCTGATGCTGCGCGAGGTCTTCACGCTGTATGGCGACTTCGCCTCGGGGCGTGGGTCCTCGTTGCCGCGCCCAGCCGCGTGGCGTGACTACCTCGCGTGGCTCCAGCGCCAGGACTTGTCCGCCGCGCAGGCGTACTGGCGCGGTGAGTTGGCGGGGTTCACTTCACCCACGCCGCTGCCTGGAGCGCGGCGCGACCATGCGGGCGGAGAGCTGGAGGTGTCTGGCGAGGAAGTCATGTTCCTTGCGCCCGAGGTGACGGCGGAGGTCCAGTCCTTCGCGCGCAAGCACCAGCTCACGCTGAACACGGTGGTGCAGGGCGCGTGGGCGCTGCTCCTGAGTCGGTACTCGGGAGAGCGGGACGTGGTCTTCGGGGCCACGGTCTCCGGTCGTCCGGTGGACCTGCCCGGCGCCGAGGAGATGGTCGGGTTGTTCATCAACTCGCTGCCCATCCGCGCGCGCCTGCCCGCGGACGCGGCGGTGGTGCTGTGGCTGCAGCAGCTCCAGGCACGCCAGCTCGACATGCGTCGTCACGAGCACAGCCCGCTCATCCAGGTGAAGTCCTGGAGCGAGCTGGCGCGGGGCCTGCCCCTCTTCGAGACCGTGCTCGTGTTCGAGAACTACCCCCTCGACGCGGCGCTCGGAAAGGGCGCGCCCGGCCTCGAGGTTCGGGACGTGAAGAGTCACGACCAGGGCAACCAGCCGCTGTCGGCCTACGTGCTGCCCGGTGAGCGGCTGCGCCTGAGCCTCGCCTATGCCCCCGCGCTGTTCGACGAGGGTTCCATCCGTCGGCTGTTGTCTCACTGGAGCGCGTTGCTGCGCGGGCTGGCCTCGGGTGTGGAGCGGCTGGACGCGGTGCCGATGCTTCGCGATGAGGACCGGGCGGCGGCGATCGACCTGGGTCGTGGCCCGGTGCACGCGCTGGATTCGGAGACGAGCCTCTCGGCGCTCTTCGAGGCGCGGGCCGCGCGGAAGCCGCAGGCCCCTGCGCTGATCACGCGGACGGGGTCGGTGACGTGGAGCGCGCTGTCGGCGCGGGTGAATCGACTCGCCGCGCGCCTCCGTGCGCAGGGCGTGGGCCCCGAGGTCCGAGTCGGCCTCTTCGCCGATCGCTCCGTGGAGATGGTGGTGGGCCTGCTCGCGGTTCTGCGTGCGGGAGCGGCGTATGTCCCCTTGGAGCCCTCGCATCCTCGCGAGCGGCTGGGCTGGATGGTGGAGCAGTCGCGGCCTGGAGCGCTGCTCGCGCGGCGACACCTGGCGGACCGGCTGCCGCCTCACGCGGGGCTCCCGGTGCTGTGGCTGGAGGACGAGGATGCACCGGCGCCGGGTGCTCCGCCGCTGCCTCCTGCTCCAGGCGGCGATGCCCTGGCCTACGTCATCTTCACCTCGGGCTCCACGGGACAGCCCAAGGGCGTCATGGCCACGCACCGCGCGACGCTCAACCGGTTCGCGTGGATGTGGCGCGCCTATCCCTTCGAGGACGGAGAGGTCGGCGCGTTGACCACGGGCTTTGGCTTCGTGGACGCGGTCTGGGAGCTGCTCGGGCCCTTGCTGGCGGGCGTGCCCGTGGTCCTTCCCGATGAAGAGGGGCTGAAGGACCCAGCACGCCTCGTCTCGGAGCTGGACGCGGGCGGCGTCACGCGCGTGGTCCTGGTGCCGCAGGTGCTGCGCGGGCTGCTGGAGGTCCCGGACATGGCGTGCCGCCTCAAGGCGCTGCGCCTCTGGGTGACCAGCGGTGAGCGGTTGCCCGAGGACCTCGCCGCGCGCTTCCGCGAGCACCTGCCGCAGGCCCGATTGCTCAACCTCTACGGCTCGTCGGAGGTGGCCGGAGATGCCACGGCGACCGAGGTGGGCGCGGGCTCGGTCTCCATCGGACGGCCCATCGACAACATGCAGGCCTATGTGCTCGATGCGGCGCTGCACCCCGTCCCCATCGGCGCGCGCGGTGAGCTGTTCATCGCGGGCCCCGGTGTGTCGCGAGGCTATCTGGGACGGCCGGACCTGACGGCGGAGCGCTACGTGGCGGATCCGTTCAGCGTCGAGCCTGGCGGTCGCATGTACCGCACGGGTGATGTCGCGCGCTGGCGCCGAGATGGACAGCTCGAATACCTGGGCCGGGCCGACGAACAGCTCAAGGTTCGCGGCGCTCGGCTGGAGCCCGGTGAGGTCGAGGCCGCGCTCCGGTCTCATCCTTCCGTGGCTCAGGTCGCGGTCGTCGGTCGCGAGGACGCGGCGGGCGAGGTGCACCTGGTGGCGTGGGTGGTCCCGCGGCCCGGTCAGACGCTCGATGTGGCCGATCTGCGCGGCTCCCTGAAGCAGAAGGTGCCGGACTTCATGGTGCCCTCGACGTTTGTCACCGTGGAGGCGCTGCCACTCACCACGACCGGGAAGGTGGACCGGCGCGCGCTGCGCGACCGTGCCACTCCCATCGGGAATGCCGTGGCGTATGTCGCGCCCGCGACGCACGAGGAGCGACTGCTCGCCGACATCTGGTCCGAGCTGTTGGGGCGGACGCAAATCGGCGCCCGAGATGACTTCTTCGCGCTGGGCGGACACTCGCTCATGGCCGCGCGCATCGTCGCGCGGGTGCGCGAGTCGCTGGGCGTGGAGCTGTCGCTGGCCGCGGTCTTCGAGTCCCCCACGCTGGAGGGGATGGCGAGCGCTGTCGCGCGACTCGCGGGGTCGATGAAGCGCATCGCCGATGAGCCCATCGCGCGGGTGTCCCGAGAGTTGGACGCCAACGCGTTGGAGCAGCTCTCGGACGACGAACTGGACGCACTGCTGGATGCCACCGAGGCGGAGAGCTGAACCATGGGGAACGGGACGGAGAAGAAGCCCACGCTGACGCGTGAGGAGAAGCTCGCGCTTCTGGCCAGGCGTCTGGAGAAGAAGCCTCGCCCGGCGCTGCCGCTGACGTTCTCCCAGCAGCGCATGTGGTTCCTGGAGCAGCTCGCGCCCGGGCTCCCGGCCTACAACCTGCCGCTGGTCGTGGAGCTGTCGGGGGCCCTGGATGTCGCGGCCCTGGAGCGAGCCTTCCAGGAGGTCGTCCGGCGTCACGATGCGCTGCGCACCCGCTTCGGTGAGGCGAGCGGCGCGCCCGTGCAGCTCGTCGAGCCGCAGTGGACCTTGGTGCTCGAAAGGGAAGACCTCACGCACCTCGGGCCCGAGGCGCGCGACGCGGAGGTCGTGCGGAGCATCGAGCGAGCGATGCGCACGCCCTTCCGGCTGGAGACCGGACCGCTCATTCGCGCGGCGCTGCTGCGACTCTCGCCAGAGCGCCACGTGTTGCGCGTGGTGATGCACCACATCATCTCCGACGGCTGGTCCATGGGCGTGCTCACCCATGAGCTGGTGGCGCTCTATGGCGCATTCACGCGCGGACAGCCTTCGCCGCTGCCCGAGCTGCCCCTCCAGTATCCGGACTACGCGGTGTGGCAGCGTGGCCGCCTCCGAGGCGAGGCCCTGGATGCGCATCTGGAGTTCTGGCGGCGGCGCCTGGCCGGAGCGCCCCATGCGCTGGAGTTGCCCACGGATCGCCCGCGACGCGCGGCCACGGGCGCGGCGGGGCAGCGCAAGGCCCTGCTCTCCGTGCGACTGACGGAGCGTCTGGAGTCACTGGCGCGCGAGGAGGGCGCGACGCTCTTCATGGCAATGCTGGCGGGGCTCCAGGCCCTGCTGTCTCGCTACTCAGGACAGCGCGATGTGCTCCTGGGCGCGCCGTATGCGAACCGCGATCGCGTGGAGACGGAGGGGTTGATTGGCCTCTTCTTCGAGCCGCTCGTCCTGCGCGGTGACCTCTCCGACCGTCCCCACTTCCGCGAGCTGCTGCGGCGCGCGCGCCTCGGCACGGTGGAGGCGTTCGCACATCCGCATGTCCCCTTCGAGCCACTCCTGAAGGCCCTGGGCGTGGAGCGCGACCTGACCCGCGCGCCCCTGTTTCAAGTGCTGTTTGGCCAGCTCGATGCGCTGCCCAGCACCCGCGCGGTGCCTGGGCTCGGAGTGCGCACGCTGGACGCGGACGCCACCAGCACCGAGCTGGACCTGACCCTGATGATGGCGCGCGGGCCCACGGGCATCCTGCTCAGCGCGACCTACAACGCGGACCTCTACGACAGCGCGACCGTCGACGCGATGCTGGCGCATCTGGAGGTGCTGCTGGAGAGCGCGGTGTCCACACCGGCGCGCGCCGTGGAGCGGCTCCCGCTGCTCTCCGAAGCGGAGCGGCATCGCTTGCTGGTCGAGTGGAATGGGGAGCGCCGCCCTCATGCGGGGCCCGACAGCATCCACGCCCTCCTCGAGGCGCAGGTGGCTCGGACCCCGGAGGCGCTGGCCGTCATGGCGGGCGCCGAGGCCGTGACGTACCGCGAGCTGGACGCGCGAGCGAACCGCGTGGCGCGTGGACTGAGGTCGCTCGGCGTCGGGCTGGAGACGCGCGTGGCGGTCCATGTCGAGCGCTCCATCGAGCTGGTGACCGCGCTGCTCGGCATCCTGAAGGCCGGAGGCACCTACGTCCCGTTGGATCCGGAGTACCCGCCGGAGCGGCTCGCCTTCATGTTGGAGGACAGCGGCGCGCGCCTCATCGTGGGCAGCGCGGCGCTCCGCGAGCGCTTGGGGCCCATCACCGCTCGCTGGATGGATGCGCGTCAGGCGAACGATGCGTCGGTGGAGTCGAGCCCGCTGGGCGTGCAGGTGCCCGGCGAAGCCGCTGCCTATGTCCTCTACACCTCCGGCTCGACGGGGCGTCCCAAGGGCGTCGTGGTCCAGCACCGCTCGCTGGTGAACTTCACGCGTGCGGCATGGCAGGCCTTCCCCGTGGCACCGGGCGATCGCGTGCTCCAGTTCGCGTCCATCAGCTGGGACACGAGCGCCGAGGAGCTGTACCCCTGCCTGACGCAAGGCGGGACGCTCGTCCTGCGGACGCCGGAGATGCTCGACGTCCCGGAGTCCTTCCTGGAGAAGTGCGACGCGGCGGGGATTCGCCAGCTCAACCTGCCGACGGCGTTCTGGCATGAGGTGACCGCGCGTCTGGCGGAGGGCAAGGCTCGGCTGCCCTCGGGTCTCCGGTGGGTGGTCATTGGCGGAGAGCGCGCGATGCCGGAGCGCGTCTCCCAGTGGCGCCGGCACGTAGGCGGCTCGATTCCGCTGTTGAACACGTACGGCCTCACCGAGGTCACCGCGGTCGCGACCTCGGTGGACCTGGCCGCGTCCGAGGAGGTCCCGGGGCGCGAGGTGGAGATCGGCCGGCCGCTCGCGAACGTCCGCGTCTACGTGCTCGATGCCGCGCTGGAGCCGGTGCCCGTCGGAGTGGTGGGTGAGCTGTTCGTGGGCGGCGAAGGCGTGGCGCGAGGCTACCTGGGGCGGCCCGACCTGACGGCGGAGCGGTTCGTCCCGTCGCCTTGGGGTGAGGGCGAGCGCTTCTATCGCACGGGGGATCGCGCCCGGTGGCGCCGCGAGGGGGGCCTGGAGTACCTCGGCCGCGCGGACGCGCAGGTCAAGGTTCGAGGTCACCGCGTCGAGCTGGGAGAGGTCGAGGCTGGCGTGCTCGCGCATCCAGGCGTGCGCGAGGCGTTGATCCTCGTTCGAGAAGATGTCCCGGGAGATCGCCGGCTCGTGGCCTATGTCGTGGCTCGGCCGGGACACGCGCTGGAGGGAAGACAGGTTCGTGCCGAGCTGGAGACTCGGCTGGCGCGCTTCCTGGTGCCTCAGGCGGTGGTGGTGCTGGAGCGCTTGCCCCTGTTGCCCAATGGCAAGGTGGATCGTCACGCGTTGCCGTCGCCGGAGGCGGCGAGCACAGAGCGCCCCGAGGCCCGCGTGGCGCCTCGCACTCCGACGGAGCAGATCCTCGCGGGGGTCTGGGCCGACGTGTTGCGGGTCGAGGCGGTGGGGCTCCACGACAACTTCTTCGAAGTCGGTGGGCACTCGCTGCTCGCCATGCAGCTCGTCGCCCGGGTCCGCGAGGCCTTCCGCATCGAGCTGCCGCTGCGAGATGTCTTCGAAGCGCCCACCGTGGCGGCCATCGCCCAGCACATCTCGCGGGCGGTGGCGACCGCTGGCGTGCCCGCCCCGCCGCTTGGGCGCAGGGCTCCGGGGAGCGAGACGCCGCTGTCCTTCGCCCAGCAGCGCCTGTGGTTCCTGGCCCAGCTGGATCCGAGCAACACGTCGTACACCCTCTGGGCACCCGTGCGACTGACGGGAACGCTGGAGGTTGAGGTCCTGGAGCAGAGCTTCCGGGACCTGGTCGCACGACACGAGTCCCTGCGCACCACCTTCCGAGTGGTCGATGGGCTGCCGCGGCAGCACATCTCAGCGGAGGTCGGGCTGTCGCTCGCGCGCGTGGACCTGAGCACGCTGCCCGAGCCCGAGCGTGGTGAGGCGGCGAAGCGTCGCGTCGAGGAAGAGATGCAGCGCCCCTTCGATCTCGAAGCGGGGCCGTTGCTGCGCACGACGCTCCTGCGGTTGTCGGAGCGAGAGCACGTGTTGGTGCTGGTAATGCACCACATCGTCTCGGATTACTGGTCCATGGGCATCCTCGTGCGAGAGGTGTCCGCGCTCTACGAGGCCCGCGTCGAAGGCCGACCGTCGACGTTGCCGGAGCTGCCGATCCAGTACGCCGACCACGCGCTGTGGCAGCGCGCGTGGCTGAAGGGGGAGGTGCTGGAATCGCAGCTGGAGTACTGGCGCCAGCAGTTGACCGGAGCGCCGAGAGCCCTGGAGCTGCCGACGGATCGTCCGCGCCCGGCGGCGCAGACGTTCCGGGGTGCGAACGTGCACGTCGCGTGGCCCAAGTCGCTGTGGCGGGAGATGGAGGGGCTGGGGCGACGCGAGGGCTCGACTGTCTTCATGGTGTTGCTGGCGGCATTCCAAGCCGTGCTGTCGCGCTACACGGGCCAGAGCGATGTGAGCGTGGGCTCACCCATCGCGGGACGAACCCACGCGGAGACAGAGGGGCTGATCGGCTTCTTCGTGAACACGCTGGTGCTGCGAGCACGCCTGTCGCGGGACATGACGTTCCGAGAGCTGCTGGCGCAAGTGCGAGAGGTGACGCTCGGTGCCTACGCGCATCAGGACGTGTCGTTCGAGAAGCTGGTGGAGGAACTCCAGCCCGAGCGCGACCTGAGCCGCAGTCCGCTGTTCCAGGTGTCACTCACGCTCCAGAACACGCCGGTCTCGGAGATCACGCTGCGCGACCTCACCCTGACGGGGATGGAGGCGGAGGAGCGCACGTCGAAGT
>JAEMGR010000046.1 GCA_016458225.1 Myxococcaceae bacterium JPH2
GCATCAGGACGTGTCGTTCGAGAAGCTGGTGGAGGAACTCCAGCCCGAGCGCGACCTGAGCCGCAGTCCGCTGTTCCAGGTGTCACTCACGCTCCAGAACACGCCGGTCTCGGAGATCACGCTGCGCGACCTCACCCTGACGGGGATGGAGGCGGAGGAGCGCACGTCGAAGTTCGAAGTGTCGCTGCTGGTGGAGGAGCTGCCGGAGCGAGTGGCAGTGGTGGCCAACTACAACAGCGA
>JAEMGR010000047.1 GCA_016458225.1 Myxococcaceae bacterium JPH2
GCTGAACCCTCTCACGCGACAACTACCTTGACGCTCACCGGGACCGTGCATGAAATGACGCGTTCGCTAACGCACGCGTGGCACTGGACCCGAATTTCTGGTAGCCACAACGGCTGGCTGCTGTTCGGCGTCGTCGTGCGGTTGGGGTAGTCGTTCGTGGTGCCATCGCCCCGTTGGCCATAGCGGTTCTGTCCAAGGGTCCAGACGCGGCCCTGGACGTCGAGCGCGACGCTCTGGAAGCCGCCGCCCGCCACGTCCTTGAAACGCAGCTCCGCGGGCAGGGCGATGTCTACGGGCGGGACCTGGTTGTACGGATTGGCGTGGCCGACGCCGAGCTGTCCGGCGCGGTTGGAGCCGATGACCAACACCCGACCGTTCACCAGGTAGAACAACGGGTACTCGGCGCTGGCGATGCGGGTCAGCCCCGCGAGGCTGTCACCCGCGTCGGTGGGGCCCCTCCCGCGTCGGGCGGGCCCGCATCCTGGGTCCCCGCGTCCTGCGTTCCCGCGTCGTCGCCGGCCTCCTCGACGAACCCGGTGTCTGGAGGGTCCTCCGTTCCCGAATCAGCGGACGACGCGGAGCACCCCATGAGGACCACGGCGAGCGTGACGAAGCGCGTACGAAAGTGACATGTGGCTCTTGTCACTTAATTGCCGCAACGAAGGGAAGTCAGGTGGGGTGGACTCCGTCTGGATAGAGACACTCGGGTGCGAGCGCGCGGATGTCCCGCACGTAGGACTCGAACCAATCGAGGAAGGTGTCGAACACGTGGCTGGGAGCGTGCCCTCGCTGTTCCCAGACGAAGCGGCGCGTGTCCTGGAAGCAGGCCCAGGCCAGCTCTCCCATGTGATTGAGCACGAGGGCGGGGGCCTTCAGGTCACCGCCGCTCGTGGCGATGCACCACTGGATGTCCCGGGGCAACAGGTAGGCCGCCGCGAAGGGGACCAGATGCGACGTGGTGATGGGGCGGTTGTCAAGGGTGACGCCCGACGGAATCCGCACCAGGGCGAGGGACTCCAGCACTTCGTCCGGTGAGTACACGCGGAAGTTGGCGGGCAGCGCCGTCCACACCGCTTGCTCGCCCTCCTCGGCGCGCGGCACCTCGACACGCGCGAAGGCGTGCAGCCGCCAGAACTCGCGCAGCCCGGGGGTAAGCGCGGAGCCTCCCGCTGGAGGTGGGCCCCCCAGGAGCTCCGAGAGCAGCTCCAGGTCTTCTTCCGACACGGGCGGGCCCAGCACGAGCCTTCCTCCAAATCCCTTCGCCCACTGCTCGACATCCGCCAATAGCGCCCGGTAGCGGGGCTGAACTGATTGCTCACTCATGCTCGCGAGCTTACCTGTCAGAGGGGAGACCTTCGTGGATGTGAAAGCCGGCGTGAGTCCGTGTACCTTGAGGGCATGTCACGCGGACGCGGTTGGATGTTGCGCATAAGAGGGATGGGGCCCTGTTGAAGGGGAGGGAGGGTGCAGAGGGGCCGAGGAGAACCGCTAACAAGGCCGCCCGAGCGATGCTCCCGGCCGGTGGACAGGTCGCGTGAGCCCCTTTGGGTGGAGACGACCTTCAAGAAGCGCGGGTCTTCGATCCACGCGAGCGCGGAGAAGCGCGGGATTGGAGCGCCGCGCGGCATCGTGTCGAAGTCGAGGTCCGGCCGCTGGACGAAGAAAAGCACTCGTTCCCCCTGGCCCTCGTGCTGGGATGATTCACCATGGGCGATTGGGCGGTGACGACGCACTGGGCATGGACACGGCCACGAATGCCTGAAGCCAGGGACTTTCCGAGCGACCGCTGGGCTGCCCGCCTTGGCCGAGTGGGTCCGGGGCTCTGGCAGTTGGAAACGCTCCAGAAGTACGGCTACTACCGTGCCCCCGAAGGGACGGCCGCCGTGGGAGTCCAAGCTCCCGACGGCTATTTGGTGGAATACGGAGGCGGCCCCTTCTCCGCAGCCTGGAACTATCTCGTCGCCACAGAGCCCTCCGGTGCAAGCCGCTTCGCGCGAGCCGCGGGGCTGCTGGGTGAAGACGCCTCCCTCCCGCCTGCGGTTCAACACGCGGTGCTGTGCCTGCGCACCCCCATCCGCTTCGAGCGCCCTCTTGCGTCCTGGAGTCTGAGCGACAGCCATCTGGACTCAGCCCCCGCCGCCCGCGTCGCTGAGGCGCTCATCGCCGGAGGCCCCCCTCCTCGCCGGGGACGGATCGAATGCGTAGTGGGACTCTTTACTTTCGAGTTCGGCTGGGTCCACACAGGCGTCCTGACACTGTTCATCGACGAGTCGATGGAGCAAAGTGGGGCCGAGCTCGAAATGACAGGCCGGTTCAACGCACTCTCCGAGACAAAGGAGGTCGGCCCGTTCGCGCACTCCCTGTACATGGAGCGGCCCACATCAGTACCGGTGCCCCTCGTCGCCTGGCCCTTCCCCACGCGGTAAGGGCTCACTCAGAAGGAACCGTTCTTCCCCGAAGGAGGGCTGGGTGGGTGAACAGTCCATCTGCAACCGGCGGAACGGCGTGTACCGGCGGGTGAGGCCGGGGCCAACAGGCGCGCCTGTCAATGTGCGTCCTGGTTCCTCCAACTCCTGCCTTTGCTCCCTGCCCTGCCCAGCCACCGCAGTCAGGGCCGGTACCGCGCCACCTCCTTGCCGCGTCTGCCTACCCCCCAGAGGGGAACCACACGAAGTGCGGGAGAGCCGGTTTCGTGGAGTCCCACCCGCGGTGCGAAGTGGGTCCCACGATGCCGAAGTCACGCCCCCCATACCCACCGGAATTCCGCGAGAGGGTCGTCAAACGGATGAAGGCCGGCCGGTCCGGCAAGAGTCTCGAGAGAGAGTTTGGATGCACCGAGCAGAGCATCCGGAACTGGAGGAAGCAGTTGGAGGGGAGCGACAGTGGCGCCCCCAGCAGCAACGGCGAGAGCAGGCCAGTTGCCAGGGCGAGCAGTGCCACCTCGGATGAGCGCGCTGAACTCGAGCGGCTGCGGCGCGAGGTGCGGGAGCTGCGCGAGGAGCGCGACATCCTAAAAAGCTGCGGCCCGGTTCGCGCAGGAGTCCGTGGCGACGCCCAGGCGGCGTACCGACTCGTGAAGGCGAATCAGGCCGTCCATGGCATCACGACGCTCTGCCGTGTCCTTGAGGTTTCCGAGAGCGGCTACCACGCGTGGCGCACGCGCCTGCCCTCGAAGCGCGCGGTCGCGGACACGGGCCTCAGCGAGCGCATGCGCGCCATCCACGCGATGAGCGACGGCACCTACGGCGTGCCGTGCATCCACGCTGATCTCGCGGCAGAGGGCGTGCACATCGGACGCAAGCGCGTCGCCCGTCTCATGCGAGCAGCGCATCTCGCGGGCGTCAGTCGCCGCAAGTGGTGTGTCACCACGACGCGCGACGAGCGCGCACGCCCTGCGCCCGACTTGGTCGACCGCAAGTTCGTGGACCCTGGACCCGACCAACTCTGGGTTGCCGACATCACGTACATCCCGACGCACGCCGGCTTCCTCTACCTCGCCATCGTGCTCGACGCATGGAGCCGCAAAGTCGTCGGCTGGGCCATGGCTGGCCACCTCAAGACGGAGCTCGTCGTGCGGGCACTCGACATGGCAGTGAGGCGGCGTCAGCCCCAGAACGTCGTGCACCACAGCGACCAAGGGACGCAGTACACCTCGATTGGCTTCGGGCTTCGGTGCAAGGAAGGCGGCGTGCGCCCCTCCATGGGCAGCGTTGGCGACGCGTACGACAACGCGCTGTGTGAGAGTTTCTTCGCCACGCTCGAGTGCGAATTGCTCGCACGCCGCCGTTTCACGTCTCACGCCGAGGCACGGATGGCCGCCTTCCGCTTCATCGAGGGCTGGTACAACCCATTCCGTCGTCACTCCGCGCTCGACTACGAGTCGCCCTCTGGCTACGAGAAGAAGCACCGCGCTGCCGCTTGAGGGCGAAAGCGCGGAACGCTCTGTGGAACCGGGGCAACTTCAATCGGCGGGATTCGCTTGGTGTGATTCTCGGCCATCCCTCTCTGCCAACGACCAGCCCAGCCCTGACTTTTGTTAGGGAATGTCAGCCGAGAGGTCGCAGTCCTACGCGATGGCCATTGGCGCCTCATGGGGAACATCTACGATGAGACGGGAACCAACCATACGAACGCTGAACGAATAGCACTTTCATGCAGGGCTCTCGGCACCGGGAGCGATGCCTGGCCGCCCATCAACGCATTGGGCGGCCAGGCATCTCATTCCTCCCCCCGAAGGCGGCCGAAGGGACTGCAGTTCCCGATTACGTGCCGAGCGTGGAGGCGTGCTCTGAGTCCTGCGCGCTCCCCGTCTGCCAGGCGAGCTTCGTCCACGGACCCTCCGGAGCCACCTGGCAGTCCGCGGTGATGGACGCGAGGCCACTGAGCATTCCGTCCTCGGAGCCGTTCCACATGGCGCGGCCCAACAGGTAGCTCTTGCCCCACTGCTCCCACGAGGAGAACTCGGCCCGGGCATGCTCCGAAGCGCGCGCGATGAAGGCCCACGCCTGGCTCTCGTCCAGGAGCTTGAGGTCGTAGCTCATGCGCGTGATCACCACTGCCCGGCCCAGGTCCCACGCCAGCGTGCCTCGCGCCAGATCTTCAGCGGTGAAAGTGGTCTTGTCTTCCTTCAACGAAGCCAGGCTCGCGCCCAGATTGCTCAGCGCTTCGCCGCTGGACTTCGCGACCTGCTCCCACTGATCGGGAGACACATTCGTCAGTCGGCGCAGAGCCGCGTCAAAGGCCACACGGTGGCCCGAGCTCAAGAGCTTCTCCACCTGGGCTGCCGCAGTTTGTCGGTTGTAGATACCCCACCACTCGCTGAGCCCCGTCCGGAGCCGCAGTTTCGGCACGCCGGTCTCCAGCGAATTCCAGTAAGCGGTGATTTGCTCTGCATTCACCGCGCCCAACAAGATGCCGAAGAGCTGCTGCGGCGGCAGGTTCACCTTGGGGTTCGTCTGGAACGACTTGAGGGTCCGCAGAAAGAACAGGATCTTCGGGAGCAAGTAAAGCGCGACTCCCAACACGGCGACCAACAGAATGATGTGATTCCCTTGCATGGTGTCTCTCCCGGAGAAAGGTAGCCGTCCGCCGTCCTGGCGCCTTCAGTGGATTCAATCGGCGCGAATGCGGCGCGAACAGGCGCGCCTCTCTAGATCAATTCGGCGAGGGCCACCGGTAAATCTCGACGAATCCGTCGCCACCATTCCGCCGGCACTGAAACAATTAACTGCAACCACCGGACAGCGTGAACTCCCGGCGTCGCGAGGCGAGGTGCCGGCCCATCCGCTCCTCGGACCCGGTGAGGCCTCTGCCCCAACGGGGCGCGAGAGTGCTGGCCGCGCCACGAATGAGCACCTGTGCCTATCCAAAATTCGGTCGCTGCGTCATGAGCTCATTAAAGCTGCGTCAAAACGCGCGTCATGACGCGAGTGACTCGCATGACGAGCCGTGGGTCCTCCCTTCCGTTTGACAGAGGTCGGAATTACGCGCGGCTCGGACGCCTCAACACCTCTCTGCGCCGCGATGGGCAGGAGGGGGAGCGCCGCTGCCTCAGCGCCCTCCCCTGCTCCGGTGGCAGTGTCTTCATCCCAGTGCAAGCCAGGTCCGTTGTTCGCGCGCTTCGAACAATGGATGAGCGCGCGCGTGGACATGATGATTGACGAAGTCCACGTCCGCGTCCGCCCCCAGGGCACGTCGCGGATACGGGGCTAACCCAGACGAGGCGAATGTCAGCCGCGTCTTACTGTTGTACCGGGAGACAGGAGCTGTCGTGCCGCGGCCCCAAGGCAGCGGCCTTGCCACTGGCTCCCCCAGGCGACGTCGTGCTGGTGGACAAGCTGGGTGGCCACACAATGGCCGGGGTGCGCCAGGCGGCCGAGGCCGTGGGAGCCTGCGGGGTGTACCTGCCCACCGACAGCCCTCATTTCGATCCCATCGAGTTGGGGTGGGCGGACCTGAAGCGACAGCGTCGTCAACTCGCGCCGCGGACCGTGGAAGACTTGGCTCAGGCAGCAAGGCAGTGACTCGCGGCTTCCCTGCTCGCGAAGCGCGTGGCTTGATTTCGCCACGGCCTCTCCTTCCTTCACTTCAACTGTTCTCCGCGCCAGACGCGCCCGATGACTGGGAAAGCCATTCAGGTGGAACCGACGTTCGCCGCGGTATCGAGCGCCGTGGCGGCATCTCCCGGGAGGGTGCGCTCTGAGGCAGCGAGCGCCCAGCCGACGGGATGAGCCGCCCCCCTCCATTGGACAACGCTTGGATGAGGCGTGCCCACTTCCCTGGCGGCTGCCCCCGCCTGAGCCTCATCGCGCGCCGCTCGCCGAGGCTTCTCGCCGGCTGCACGTTGGCCGACCCGAAGACCGGGCAATCGACTGCAGTCCCTCCAGCGGAGCCTCTTCCTCGAGGCCCAGGTACAGGAGTCTGTGCTGGGGCCATCAAATGGCGGGGAAATTCTCCGCTCACCTGCTTCCGGGACGCCCCTGGTTCTCTCATGTCCGGGGCAGCCGAGCCCCTGATGACAAGGGGTTAGCCGAGGGCGTGGGGAAAAGTTCACGATTCGGTGCGCCACCTCGCGCCAAGGCCCCTCCTCCGCAGGAAGGGTCACGAATTCTCCCCACGGAGGCCCACCATGGGCGTCAATACGAACTACCAGAGCACCCCCACCTATCGCAGCGAGCCCAACACGGAGGCACCGTCCGCCAACGCCGCGGACCCCGCAGCGGAGGCAGCCAGGGCAGCGGCTGAGGCCGCGGCGGCAGCAGAGGCCGCGCGTCAGGCCGCAGCGGCAGCGGCGGAGAAGGCTCGCCAGGAGGAAGCGGCGGCGCACGCAGCGGAGACGGCATTTGGGACGGCGGAGCAGAAGAAGGTGGACGCCAATACCGCGCTCGGCGACGCGCAGCGGGCACTGGCGGGCTTCGACGAGTCTAAATTCAAGAAGCCAGAAGTCGGCCCCTATCTGGACAAGGCCGCCCTGCAACAGAACGTTCAGACCGCGCAGACCGCGCTGAACACAGCCACCGAGGAGGCCGCCAAGTTGGAGGGCCCCGCGACGCAGGCTCGCACGCAGGCGGACGCGTCCCGACAGGACTCCATCAACAAGGGCAATGCGGCGCTGGAGGCCCAGCGCACCGCCAACACCTCCGCCAAAGCCGCGGGCAAGCCGGAGCCCTTCCCAGAGGTCAATCAGGTCCGGGACGTCTTCGACGCAGCCAGCATGGACGCACAAGCCCAGACAAAGTTGCTCGGGGCCCCGTCCGTCATCAACATCTACGAGGCCGCGAAGGCCGACGCGGCGCGCGTCGGGGAGGCCACGGCGCGCAGCCCACGTGAAGGGGCTCAGGAATTGGAGCGCCAGCTCTCCCAGAACTCGAGTCCGGAATACAAATCCTCGCTCGTCGCGGAGTCCATGCCCCACCTCCAGAAGATGGCGGACTCCTTGGGCGGCAAGACCACCACCAGCTCTTCGCCGTACATGACGGGCAACAGCCCTCCCCCCTCGTTCACCACGGTGGAGGGCAAGGTCAGTCAGGAGGATGCGCGCGCCATCATCAAGAGTCTGGCCAACAGCGCGGACATGTCTGGCACTGCGGGAAGCAAGACCATCGCGGAGCGGCTGAACACCGCCAATCAAGCGGTGGTGCAGGACGGGCTCAAGGCCAATGTGAGCGACCCCAAGGTCCCCCAGTTGGCCCAAGCCATGATTCAGGAGTTCCGCACCCGGAACCAGACCGTTCAAGCCAACGCCATCATGAAGCTGGGGCCGGAGTTCATCACGCCCAAGGACACCGCGCTTCAGAAGGAGGTGGACCTCAACACTGTCGGAGAGGAGCGCGCGCAACTGGAAGGAGACCGGCAAACCCTCATCACACAGGCCGGTGACCAGAAAAAGCTCATCAACGACATGGCCGCCAAGCCCCCTCAGGAACTTCCTCCGGGAATCAGCGTGGAGCGCGACGAGGCGCAGAATACGCTCTCCCTCATCAAGAAGGACGAGCAAGGCAATGTCCTGGAGCGGATGACCTCCTACCAAGGCGGTGGTGCGGTCGCCACCACGCGATACGACCGGGAGAAGGGAGTCGCCGCGCAAACCCTGGTCTCCAGCAACGGCGACGCGGCGGTCCTTGAATCCAACACCTGGAAGATAGACCCCAAGGCGGTGGACCCCGGTCTGGCCGACGTCAAGGAGTTGCTGGCCAAGAATGACCCAGATGCCTCGAGCACTCGAACCGAGCTGAAGAAGGTGCCTGGCAACCAGCACTTCAACGAATTCTTCGTCGCGACCACCACCTCACAGGATGCCAAGACGGGCCTGACCCAGACGGAAAAGCATTACGACACACAGAAGAACAAGGACGGCATCAAGGACGAGCTGGACGAGCGGTTCGACACGAGTCGCCCCATTGACAAGGTCGACATCCAGACCGTCCATGTTCCTCCTTCGGGCGCCAAGGATCCGGATGGGAAACTCGTGAAGGCCAGCGTCGTCACCGGCACGTCCTACTCCCAGGACAACGTGCGCCTCACCGGCTCGCAGAGCCGGTTCGTGGACTCGCCCGCGAACCAGAAGAATCCTCCGGGAGCGCTGGTGTCCTATGTGCTGGACGACGCTCGCAACAATGACAAGACACCCAAGACCTGGACCCTGGAGACCAGCAAGCCCGACGAGTTGGACACGCAGACCTTCATCGAAGGCAAGAAGGACTTGTCCGTCGTCACCAAGAGGACCATCCAGGGGAATCAGGTTGTCGAGACCACCCGAGGCAAGTCGCCCAACCCTTCCGGCGAGGGAAAGCCAGTGGATGTGACGGGGGACTCCACTCGGACCTACGACGAGCAAGGCCAGGTCACCTCCGCGCACTCGGAGCAGGTGGATGCGCAGGGCGCGCGCGCCGTGGCGGACTACAAGCGACAGGAGGTCGCCAAACCCAATGGCGATCGCGACGTCATCGAGACCCAATCCTCCACGCGACAGGACCCCGGGTGCCAGCCCCTTTCCACCGGAAGCAGCACGCTGTCTCGGACCTTCAATCCCCAGGGACAGGTGAGCCAGATGCACCTGGAAGAGACGGACAAGGACCGCAACAAGACGACCTCTGACTATTCACGGACGGAGGCACGCAACGCGGCGGGCGAAGTGGAGGTGACCGAGAAGAAGAACACCACTCGGCAAGACGTCGCCGGAACCGTGAGCAAGGTGGACAAGGAGCAGGTGGCGGTCCAGACCGACAAGGGACCTCAACTCACCCGCGCCGCCACGACCATCACCAGCCCAGATGGGACCTCCACCCATAGCGTCACACCAGCGGGCCAGCAGCTCACGGTCGATGGCAAACCCGTGGACACCCTGACGCAGCTCAATGCACTGCCGCCGACCAAGGCTTCGCTGGGCGCCGCCGCTGTCGACGAGGTGTCCCAACAGCTCCAAGAGTTCGGGGACCTCTCCACGCGCCTCCAGCCGGACCAGAAACAACTCTGGAACGAGCGGTATGAGATTACCGGCGCGGCGGCCTCCAGCAATTTCGGCCTCGCCCAGCTCAAGCTGAGCCGCGTCGTGGATCAGCCGGGGGCTCCCCATGCAGACCTGGGCGCCACGGGCAGACTGCTGGCCGGAGGCGCGGGCTTCGTGAAGATCTTCGCGGGAGCGTCCGTGCTGGCCACGGATCCTCCCATCATGAAGGAACTGAGCGAGGGTAACTACCATGCGGCCTTCAAGGGAGCCTCCGCGACCGCGGGAGCATGGGCCTCGATCGGCACCGGAGTCAGTCCTTTGTGGACAGGCCTCACAGGCAAGGGGGACCTGGCCATGGATGGAAAAATCAGCACGATGGGGGGACGCATCAGCGTCAGCACGCTTGAGAAGGCTTCGAAGGGCATGGGGCAATTCTCAGCGGCCATGGCGGTGCTCCATGGCGGAGGGCAGATCGTGGATGGCTTCCAGAACGGCAATGGCTGGCAGGTGGCCAGCGGCGCGGTGACGGCCGCCGCCGGAGCAGGCGGCTACTTCGCGGTGAATGCCGTGGTGGCGGCATCGTGGGGTGGAGGGCCGGCTGGCGCGGCGGCGGGGTTGCTCATCGCAGCGGGCGCCTATGGGCTCAACAAGATGTTCGACCACTTCGACAAGAGCGAACACAACATCGCCAAGCCGGTGATTTGAGCCCATGAACCCCAAGCCCTCGCCCATGTCTCCCACGAAATCCATCCGCCACGGCGCGCTGACCGTTTCCGTTCCCATGGGCTGGGATGACCGCAGTCAGGTCATCGCGGTGGCACCGGAAGTGGATGGGTTCCGCTCCAGCCTGGTGGTCTCGGTGGAGCCCGTCACGTCCTCTGAGACGGCCGCGCAGTTGGCGGCGCGCATGCTGCCCAATACCCAGCGCGTGGCACCGGGCTTCACCCTGGTGAACGAACGCGACGCCCTCTTCGGGGGGAACAAAGGCGTCCTGCGCGAGTACACCGTCCTGATGCAAGGCCAGCGCGTGGCGCAGCTTCAGTTCTACACCGTGAGGGACTCTGTGGGCTTCACCTTCACCTATACGCAGCGCGCGGACCTCCTGGCTCGCACGCGGTCCGTGGCCGAAACCGCATTCGCATCCGCGCAAGTGGGAATGCCGGCCACGGAGTCCGTGAAGCGATTGGGCTTCATCCGCACCTAGACGCGCCCGACGACTGGGAACGCCATTCAGGCGGAACCGATGTTCGCCACGGTGTCGAGCGCCGTGGCGGCATCTCCCGTGAGTGTGCTCTCTGCGGCAGCGAGGTTCTCTCGAAGATGGGCCACGGAGTGACCTGCCTGGATTATTCGGACCACTGATTACGAGAGAGGTTCCGTCGGGGATGGGTTGGGTACCTGTGCCTACCCAAAATTCAGTCGCTGCGTCATGAGTGCGTCAAGGCTGCGTCAAAACGCGCGTCATGACGTGAGCGATTCGCATGACGAGCCGTGGGTCCTCCCTCCGTTTGACAGAGGTCGGAATTACGCCCAGCTCAGACGCCTCAACACCGCGCCGCCTGCGTGTGGACACTCCCCGCCCTTCCTACGAACGCACAGGTAGGCTGGTGGCTGGTGAAGCTCGCGGGTCTACGAGGGTGTTGTTGGAGGAATCGAGACTCGACGCAGCGCGGCGCTCGTACCGGTGGTGGAGCCCGAAGACTTCCCGTAGCTCTATCACCTTGGCTCCGCGCTCTGGGCCCTGCACCACACGCGTCTCGGGCGCATCTTTCCCGAGCGACAGGTGCGTCCGGCTCGCATTGTAGTAGCGCTGGTACTCGCGCAGCAGACGCCGAGCGTGAGGTTCGTTCAGGACGACAACATGGTCCAGCAGCTCCCTACGTATCGAGCCGATGACCCTCTCCGCATGGGGATTTTGCCACGGAC
>JAEMGR010000048.1 GCA_016458225.1 Myxococcaceae bacterium JPH2
ATTGTAGTAGCGCTGGTACTCGCGCAGCAGACGCCGAGCGTGAGGTTCGTTCAGGACGACAACATGGTCCAGCAGCTCCCTACGTATCGAGCCGATGACCCTCTCCGCATGGGGATTTTGCCACGGACACCGTGCTGCGCTCGGCACCTCGCGAATCCCCCAATGGGCAAGCGTAGCGCGAACGCCCTCGGAGTAGAGCTTGTCCCTATCTCGGAGCACCGGTCCCAGGAAAGGCCTCGCGCAACTGCTGCTTCGTCCACTCTTCCGTCGGGTGCACGGCCACATTGAGGTGGATAATTCGCCTGTCTCGGCGACTCACAACCACAAATCCCAACAGCACTCCAAACGTCGCAGTCGGAATGACAAAGAAGTCCATTCCCGCGAACTCCGACAGATGCAAGCGCAAGAGATTCCGCCATGAGGGCGATGGTTTCGGTGCTCCCCTTCCAGGTCTGGGCATGTACCGAGCAACCGTTGTCTGGCCTACTTCCATCCCCAGCTTCGACAACTCCCCATGAATGCGCGGGGCGCCCCATGTCGGGATGGATTCAGCCATGCGCCGAATCAACGCGCGCAGTTCCGGAGTTGGCCGAAGCCACCCCACCCGACTCCGGGACTTCCATCGCGAGAAGAGTCGAAAGCCCATCTGATGCCACTTCACCACTGTCGCAGGCTGCACCAAGCACAGTGGCCTCCGCCAGCCCAGCCAGAGGCGTTGGAGAACCACCCAGCAGAGGCGGTCGCCCCGCGCAAGCCGCGGTGATGCGCGCCTCTCACGAAAGACTGCGAGTTGTTGACGAAGGTCCCGATTCTCCAGGACCAGATCCGAACGGCTCCGCAGGGCCGAGCACATCGTCTCGACCAGCGCCTTCACGAAGACCCGAATCTTACCGGCCGTAGCTGGCAGGCCAGAATTCTGCCGCCCCCGTCACAAGCGGCATGGCCTCACAGAGGCGCCTGCGCACGCTCACCCACCTTCGCCCCTTCCATCCTCGGCATTCTTCGGCCCTCCATCTGGAGGGCTGTGCATGCAATGACGCGTTGGCTGACGCACGCTTCTCACCGGCCCCGAATGTCTGATAGCCCCCCCAGCAGGGTGGCGTCTATGTTTCGGTCAAGGTGGTGACGGACGCGCGGCGGCTGCGCGTGCGCGACACCGGGCCGGGGATTCCTCCGGAGGCGCCGACGCGCATCTTCGATGCCCTTCCAGCAAGTGGAGACACTGGAGCACAAGTCCACGCCGGGCGTTGCGCTGGGGCTGACGCGGGTGCGCGAGCCGGTGACGGTGCTGGGCGCAAAGGTGTCGATGAGCTCACAGCCAGGAAAGGGCAGCGAGTTCACCGTCGAGCCGCCTTCCTGCGCACGGCGGAGGCGAGGTCAGTCGCCCGGCAGCGACGACAGCAGGTCCTTGATGCCATCGAGGATCTTCCGCGCGCTGAGCTCTCCTTCGACCCGCTCCCCGACACTGTCAGGGTCGCTGTCGAAGCCGAGGACATTCTCGGGGCCCTCGATGCCGATAGCGCCCTCGACGACCAGGTCGTTTCCAATGAAGACCTGCACGGCATGGGCCCTCTTCGAGGACACAGGCTGCGTGAGGTCGTACGGCCAGAGGCGCCTGCGGAGCTCCGAGGCGAGGATGGAAGGAGGGACGGCCGCACTCCCTCCCTGGGCGACCAGGGTCATGATGACCGAGTCGGTGCGGGCATCGCCTTCGGCCTTCTCGAGGTCGCCATTCGCATGCACCCGGAGCCACAGGCCCGGCCGCTTCTGCAGTCGCAGCAGGAGCGGGCTGCCGCTGCGTGAGTGTTTGGGAATGCCCGGCGCCTCCAGGTCGCGTTCGAGGTCCGCGCCGCCGAGATCGTGGACGACCAGGTCGCCCTTCGAGGTGCCCACCGCGACGAAGCGGTCATTCGGAGACACGCTCAGGCAGGAGACCTCCCACGGGGGCACCTCGAATGGAAGCACCCCGAGCACCCGCCCGCTACGACTCGAAATGAGTGTCACGCCCTCCGCGCCGCTGGCCACGAGCCAGCGCGTGCTCCGAGCCATCGCCAGCAACGCTTCTTGACCGTGGCCACACCTCAGGATTTCCGAATCCCAGTCATGCCTACCGGTCTCGTGGTCCCACCTGTAGAGGCGCGGCCGGACCGGCTCGTCATCCCGGTTGAGGCGTGACTTCACGCCCACCACGCGAGGCCCGGTCGGCAGCACGAAGCCCGGCCCGATGGCGACGCCCCGCTCTCCCTTGAACCGCGAGAGTTCCTGTCCTGTCCACGCATCGAGCACCACGAGGTCCCACTCGAAGAAGCACCACAGCTTCGTCCCGTCGTCGCAGAGCGACAGGCCACAGGTGGGCTCGAAGGTGTCGATGTCCTTCAGGAGCAGCTTCGGAGTCGAGCCCGGCGTCCACGCCCAGACCCCGTCGCCATGGGTGACATGGCCCGCCCAGTACATGACGCCGTCCGCAGAGACCACCAGCGCCTTGGGACGCGCCGTCAGGGGTGCGCTCTCCAGCCCCCTGCCGGAGTCCAGCGCGTACACTCGGGCGACCTTGTCCTCGAATGTCGCGGCCAGCAGGTCTCCTGTCGGGAACAGCCGGACCTTGTTGAGCCCCTCAGCGACCGTCAGCGTCGACACGGTCCGCGCGGCCGCGACGTCCCAAACGCGGACCGTGGAGTCCGCCGCCGCCGCCGAGACGATCCGGGACGAGTCCTCGAGCCAGTCCGCGGCGAGGATGGGCGTGGAGTGGCCCTTGAGCTTCGTGCTCGGTCCGTGAAGGTGCCTGTCCTGCTTCATGGTGCGCCTGCCTCCATCCTCACCGTCACCTCCCGCGGGTGGGCCTCCACCGGCACGCTCACCGTGGTGGGGTGGGCGATTCTTACCAGGAGGTCGACCGCGCGGGCATCCACGCTGTCTAGGGTCACGAAACCTTCCAGCTTCGACGCGGAGGGATTCATCCACCCGCGCGCCCGTGGAGTCCTCATGGAGGGAGTCGCTGGACTTGCTGACCGTGAGGAAGTGTTTGACCCGGCTCAGCCGGAGCACGAAGCGGCCGTGCCAGAGTTCTTCATGTTTCAGCGCCATGTCTTCCAGCACCTCCCAATCCCAGAGCTTCTCACCCGCCTCTACGGGCGCCCGCTGAACCTCCCTCGCCGCGTCTTCGCCAGTGCAGGGCCCCAACGGTGCCAGCCTCGCACGCATGACGGTTTCCAGTTCGGCTGCAGTGGCGAAGCGCTCAGCGGGATTGCGCCGTAGCAACGTGTGGAGGATGTCGCTCAGCGGCACGGGCCCCCTCTGTATCGCACCTGCTTCTTGAGACTCCAGATTGATAGGAATCAGGCCGCTTGCCGTTGCATGAACTCCCGCAGCACCTCGCTGGCGCGAGCTTCACGTGAGCAGTGACATGCCTCTGTCGAAACCGCACGACGTGTCAGGTGGAGCGCCGGGTACCCGCTCCGAGCGCGACAGTCGCCACCTCGGCGATGGCGACCTTCTCGAGCAGTTCGACCTTCGGAATCCCGGGGATGTTCCCCAGCACCCCGGCGGCCCTGAGTGACGCGAACCCGTGGCACATGGACAACGCGGCGATGGCCCGGGCGACGACGACGTCGAATGGAAGCCCGGGGTTGCCCGCGGCCACCACCTCGAACAGGGTCCGCAGGGAGCGGTCGGACGCCTCGTGGACGGAGGCGAAGCGCACCCGGTCCTCGATTTCAGGAAGGAACATGATGCGGTAGTGCGAAGCGTGCTCCTCCGCGAAGGAGAGGTACGCGGCGGCGACCTCCGCGAGCTTGCCCGGCACGGTGGACTCACGCGCCACGGCCTGCGCGACGCGCTCCGCGAGCAGGTCGTAGCCCTCGGTGGCCAGCGCCGCCAGGAGGGACTGCTTGTCCGGGAAATGGTGATAGGGCGCTCCGGGAGACACGCCCACGGCCCGGGCGAGGACCTGGATGGTCAGCCCCGTGACGTCGCCTTTCCGCAGGAACTCGATTGCCGCATCCAGCAGGGCGCGGCGCAAATCGAGGTGGTGATAGCCGCGAGGCTTCGGGGACTTCCTGGCCACGGTCTGACGCGTCTTGGGGGTGCTCGCCACGGGACTCCCATCTCTTCGTGGCGAGCATAGGTCGAGGAACCCCGCGTCGTCAGTTCTGCCGAGCCGTCAGGTCGAGTGTCGACTCGGTCTGGATATGCTCCATGCCGACCTTCATGTAGCCAGCGAAGTCCTCCTCGACGAAGGATTTGAGGAAGCCCTCCGTGGGCCACCCGTTGCCACGAAAGCGATAGGTCCAGCGCAGGTGCGTCCCCGTCGCCGTCGGTGTGAAGTTGAACTCCCCCACCGCGTACTGGACGGCCCGGCGCGCCTCGTTGGTGAAGTTCCAAACGATGTACTGAAAGCGTTGGCCCTCCGCGACGACGAGCAACTCCTCGAGAGAGGTGTTCCCGTCTCGCAGCACCACGCGTCGGCGCGTTCCCGGACTGCCCCAGGATGGGGAGAGGACTTCGGTCCGCTCGATGCCGGCGATCTTCTCGGTCCCCAACAGGATGCGCTCCAACGGAACGTTCACCAACCAAGGCAACAGGCGGTCCGGGGGCACGGCGATATCGGCCTCGACCGTATGCGCGATGAACGGCGCCTCGGGCTCCAGCGTGGGCGTCGGCGTCGTGCGGTGCAGCGAGTCCCGCTCCGTGACGGAGGTCCCCGACGCGTAACCGACGGGCGTCGCGCACGCGCCCAGGAGCACACCACACACGAGGAGGAGCAGGGCGAGGGCAGGTGTCGCAATCCGCGGCATGGACGTTCCTCTCAGAACACGAATCTAAATTACATTTAGATGCGAGGAGATAGGTTGTCAAGGCAACGACTGGCGCCGTGCCAGTGGAGAGCGGGAGAGTCTGTGCCTGGAGACGACCTTCACGAAGCGCGGGGCGTCGATCCCCGCGAGAGACCTGTCACGGGGTGGAGGTGGGCACTGTAGGGACGTCCACTCGACGGCGATGTTGGGATTGAAGGCCCAATCCCCTAACAGATTCGCCCACAACCCTGGCTGGAGGCGGGCCTCCTGCGCGTCGGCGTCGACGACAGCGGAAAACGGCATGCCGGCCTGGCCTTCCTCCAGGTCGCTCATCTCGTCCACACCTGCAGCCCAGGGTGGCCCAAGATTTCCCTGTCGCTCGTTTTCTGCACCTTGAGCTGCGCGGCGCTCCACCCCCGCGCTTCTTGACGGTCGTCGCCACCCGTTGCCGCCTCGCCAGATTCGGCGATACTTCTCCGACCATGATCCAACGGCCCTGGCCCCTCGAGCTCGCCGCGCGGCAGCTGATCCGCGATGACGTCGCCGTCGAGTCGCGGCTGTCCGTGGTGGGGCTCGTTCGATTCGACGAAGTCCTGGCTGGCCGCATGGCTCGCGGGCTCAAGCGGGAAGACGCCGAGGCCTGGCTCGACCTCCATCGCGCCTGGATCAACGAGCGTTTCGGGGCTGAGGACTTGGTGCCCGCCTTCACTCGGTGGTCTCGGCTACGGGCCGTCTCCGAGCTGCGGATCGACTGCAACTGGCTCGGTGTCACGGGGGTAGCCGAGGTGCTTGCGTCACCGCTCCTGCATCACCTGGACGAACTCGAGCTGGCCGTCGGGCTCCACACGGTCGAGGCATTCGAGCCGCTGGCTCGGCGAACGATGACCCGCTTGCGCCGCTTCGGCCTCGCGATGCCCGACGCCCAGGATGGTGACATCCCCGTGGGTGATGATCTGGCCAACCTTCTCTCTGCTGCCGGTCTCGAGCGTCTGGAGAGCCTCGCGCTCCCTCGCGTCGGCATCGGCCCTACGGGCCTGAGTCGTCTGTTCGACCTGCCCGCGTTGGCCTACTTGGACCTCGCAGGTTCCGTGTTCGGCGAAGAGGGCTGCCACGCCCTGGCCCGGGCCTCGAGCCTGTCGCGCCTTCGTGGGCTCGATCTCGAAGGCTGTCTCGGATTCGGCGATGCCGGCGACTCGGCATTCCCTGGCCCCGGCTTCTCGGCGCTCATCACGTCGCCGCGCTTGGCCGTCGCGCATCTCGGACTGGGCGACATCCCGGGAGCCGCCGCGATCGCCGCCGGCTCGGCACGCATGACGACCGTCGAGCACCTCGCTCTTTCGGAAGTCGAGGATGACGAGCTCGCGTCCCTCATCGCGTCTCCCTACCTGACCGCTCTCCGCCACCTGCGCCTGCGGAGCTGCAATCTTTCGAGCACGACCCTCGCCCGGTTTGGACGGTCTCAGCTTCTTGCCGCACTCGAGTCTCTGACCCTGAGCAACGAGCCCACGGCGTCGCAGCGGGGTCTCGTCGCTCGGCGCCTGCCGCGCCTGCGCGAGCTTCGGATGGAGGTCAACCACACGACCGCGGACAGCCTCCGCCGCGCCGACTTGCCCAACCTCACCGAGCTACACCTCGACTTCGACGCGACGACCCTGAGCCAGGATGAGGAGGTCGAGGAAACCGACCTGGATGCGGTCATCGATGCGCTCGTGAGCGCGAAGGGCCTGCCGCGTCTGACAGCAGTCGCCACGTCACCTGTTTCGCCCGAACAGATGGCCAAGCTCGCAGGCCGCTTCGGTACGGGATTCCGGACCAAGGAGTACTCGCTGACGGGCTCGGTCCGGGACCTTTGAATCGCGACCCGGAGCAGATTCGTCAGGCGTCACAGGCTGACATGCCCTGGGATTCTCGGACCATGTGAAGCTTGCGAATTGCAGTCGCGCGCCATCGAAACACCTCGGCCCATCCTGCGACCTGAAGGCACACGTCTTCATGCCCGCTAGCGCCATCAAGTCTTGAGATGGGGGTCGCGCCCCTGCGTCGTCTCTCGCGCCAAGAGACACCTCCTGGTCGTTCAACACCTCGAGATGTACCGCCTGAACCGAATCCGCAGTCAAAGCGCCACTCTGGAGCGAGAGGAATCCCAGGGTAAATGCATACGAATTCCTCCCGTGGACCACGCACCTCGACAGCTGGCGCTTCGTGTTCGTGCTAGCCGAACAGTAGCGGGCTCTCTAAGGTCACGAACCGAACCCGAAGGAGATCGCAACGATGATGCCGTTCAGAGTCGCAGCTCCAGCAGCCGCGCTGCTCGCCGCGCTAGGGGTGTTGGGCTGCGGCAAAGAGGCCGAACCAACCCCGACTCCCGACCCGGAGCAGCCGGGAGGGACCGTCGACAACGTCCCTGACAACCAAGCCCAACACTTCGTCGCCACCGATCCGAGCGACTCGGCGAGTTGGACCTTCGCCCTGCAAGACCAGGTTGCGATCCCTTCAGGTGTCCGCGAGGTTTTCGTCGAGCTACACGCCTGCCGGCACGCCTACGAGCCACCGGGTGTAATGCGCTTCCGCACGCCCGAGTCGACAAGCTGGCGCAACCTGAACGTCGACCAGCCCCTTTGCGGCAAGCCCGGCACCCCTGCCGCTCAGGTCTGGCTCCCTGTGAGCGAGTCCCCAAAGCTCGTCGTCGAAGCCGTGCGCCCGGAGACGGGAGGCCAGTCCTACGTGCTGACGACCGTCAAGGTTCTCGGCTGGGTCGTGTCCCGATAAGGGTGTCAGTGGCCAGCAGGGCAAGAGCGAACGCAAGGTAAGGCCCTGCTCCCGTGTGCATACCCAAGATCCGGTCGCCTCATCATGGAGGCGGTCGGCGGCCATGATGGCGTCGAGGGTACGGACGAACCCGATGAAGCGCAGCTATCGCAACGGCGTCTGGCCCCAATTCGGTACCGCCTCCTGCTCCCTTGTGAGCTTCGCCCCGAAGCCCCTGGTCGGCTTTGACCGGCATGGCGGCCCTCCGCCCCTACCCAGATGAAGCGCGGTTCCGGTCGACGAATCGCGTGGAGTGTCGCCCGCGATGGCGTCTGGTTTCTGCGCGCTGGGCGGGCCTATCGTAGAATCCCACGCCATGGGCCTCCTCACCTTCGGTCTCAATGTGACGTTGGACGGATGCATCGATCACACCCAGGGGATCGCGGACGACGAGCTGCACGACTACTGGACGCAGCTCATGGATCAGAGCGGGGCGATGCTCTTCGGGCGCAACACCTACGAGCTGATGGAGGGAGCCTGGCCCGCGGTGGCACACGACGAAAAGGCGCCGCGCGCGATGCGCGAGTGGGCACAGAAGCTCGAAGCGAAGGCGAAGTACGTCGTGTCGGGCTCGCGGAGCGACTTTCCGTGGCAGAACACGAGCAAGGTGGAGGGTGACCTTCGCGAGGCGATCTCGGCGCTGAAAGCGAAGACCGAGCGGGGTGTCCTCGTCGGAGCGCCCAAGCTCTCGACTTCGCTCGAGGAGTGGGGGCTCATCGACGAGTACCGCATCGTCGTTCATCCCATCATCAGTGGCCGCGGGCCGACGTTGTTTCATGGCCTGTCGAGTGCTCGGCATCTCGAGCTCCTCTCGACCCAGCGGTTCAAGTCCGGCGTGCAGGCGCTCCACTTCCGTCGCCGGGCGGGATGAGCAAGGACGAGCGAACCCACGGCATTTCGCGTCGGGAAGAGTCCTCGCAGAAGCGACGCGAGTGAACCGCAGCGTCGCAACTGAGCGCGATGCAGCTGCCCGACTTCTTCGGACCACTGCTGACGAGAGAGGCGCCGCTCGGGATGGATTGGGTTCCACGGCATCGCACTGCCGTCGAAACTCCAGAGGCGTGACGTAGCCGCGGCTCCCTCGCCCCGCGCTTCTCGCCCGGCTTCAGCACGGGCTGCTCAATCGGAGGGTATTACCAGGGGCCGAAGCCGCACTATCCGCCCTCTCCCCGCTGACGTCGGCGGAACTCCTCCACCTTCGCCTTGTTGCCGCAGCCCGCCATGGAGCACCAGCGCCGCTGTCCGGAACGCGAGGTGTCCACGAAGAGGAGCGCGCAGCCCTCGCCCTCGCAGTGGCGGATGCGCTCCGCCAGCGGGCCCCCCAGTAGCTCCACACCGTCGCGCGCCACGGCCGCCAACAGTGAGTGCACGCCACCGCGCATCCACGTCAGTCCCTCGGGGCCCAGCTGTGGCGCCGGAGGAGGCTCCGCCGCCCACCGGTTCACCAGCGCCCTGGCTTTGGAGTCCATGCCCTCGTTTCGCAGGCGGGCCACCGCCAGTTGGTAGAGGGCCTCGCGAAGCTCGCGCGCGAGCCGCAGCTCCTCGTCGGTGGGCCGCGGATCCTTCGCCGCCAGCCCGGCGGCGACCAGCCAGCGGCCCAGGTCGTGCGGCGTCTCCAGCAAGTCCTTCGGCTCGGCCTTCAGCCGCGCGGCCAATGATGCAGGCAGGTCCAGGCAGAGCCGGCCCGAACGGAACTTGAACCCGTCGCGCAGCTCACCTGCCGGAGCCACGGGCCGCTCCGGTGCCTGTTTCTTTCTGGGTGCCATGACATCCCACAGGAAAGCATGAAACCGGGTTGACAGGTTACATAAAACCCAACATAACTTCGCCCGTAACCTGTTCATGGGGTTACCAACTCCACCCGTCGCGGAGGCACACTCATGCAGCTGGCAGGCAGGAAGGTGATTGTCGTTGGGGCTGGCTCGGGCATCGGAAGGGGCGTGGCCTTGGCCGCATCCGAGGCGGGCGCCCACGTGGTGCTGGCGGGCCGCAAGCGGGAGGCGCTGGAGGCCACCTCCGAGTCGATGAGGGGCCCCCGCGAGGTGCGCGTCCTGGACGCTTCCGTGGAAGCAGAGGTGGCGGCATTCTGCGAAGCGGTGGGCCCCTTCGACCACCTGGTGAGCACCGTGAGTCAGGGCACCGCCGGGCCTCTCACCGGGCTGGGCTCCGCGTCCATCGAGCGGGCCTTCGCCGCCAAGCTCTGGGCGCCCATCTTCCTGGTGAAGCACGCCTCGCCGCGCATCTCCCCGGAGGGCTCCTTCACCTTCTTCTCTGGCTTCCGTGCCTGGAAACCCGCCGTCGGCACCTCCATCACCAGCCTGGTCAATGGCGGTCTCGAAGCCTTTACCAAGGCCATGGCCGTGGAGCTCGCGCCGGTGCGGCTCAATGCCATCTCTCCAGGCGTGGTGGACTCCGGCTCCTTCTGGGACCGGCTCAGCGCCGAGGCCCGGGAGCGGCTCTTCGCGGACTACGCCAACAAAGCCCCTGCTCGCCGCGTCGGGAAGACGGAGGACCTGGCCGCCGCCACCCTCTTCGCCATGACCAACCGATTCCTCACCGGCACCGTCCTCACCGTGGACGGTGGTGGGGTGCTGATGTGAGGGGGCACGACGCGATGAAGCGAAACGACTGGCGAGCGCTCACGGGCGGGACCTTGCTGCTCCTGGTGGTCCTCCTCACCTCTCGCGAGGCGGACGCCCGAGAGAAGTCCCTCGCGGATCAGCTCGTGGGGACCTGGACGCTTGTCCTGGTCGACAACGTGCTTCCGGATGGGCAGCGGGTGCAGCTCTACGGTGCGGAGCCCCAGGGCCTCCTCATGTTCGATGGCCAGGGGCGCTACTCCATCCATATCCTCCGCGCGGGTCGGGCACGGTTCGCGTCCAGCGACAAGAGTCAGGGAACGCCGGAGGAGAACCAGGCCACCGTGCGGGGGACCAACTCACACTTCGGCCGGTACTCGGTGAATGAGAAGGAGCGCACGCTCACCTTCCACATCGACCACGCCTCATTCCCGAACTGGGAAGGAACAGAGCAGCGGCGCACCTTCACGCTGGCGGGCGACGAGCTGACATACATCGTCCCCGCGCCGACGACCGGTGGGACGGGGGCCGTCGGCGAGGTGAAGTGGAGACGCGCGAAGTAGCCACGAGTGAAGGGAGCGCCGCACCATTCGAGCTACGGGGAGACATCGTTGTCGTCAGCACCTGAGCCGCGCTGCTCGAACTGGAACGCTTCACCGTCCTGCGTGGCGCTACTCGGGGGAGTGAATGTCGGCACTGCCGGAAGAGACTCGTCGGGGTTCGACTTCACGCGCCGGGGCTACGCCAGATCGACCGGCGCGTAGTAGTGCTGGTCGCCGAGCGCGTCGACGCGCCGCCAGAAATCCTCGCCAACGGCCAGACCGCTCGCGCTCTTCTCGGCCGTCTGTCGCCAGAGCGCCCAGGACGCAGGGTGCAGCCTCGTAGCCTCTGCGAACTCGGCGACAGCTTCGTCGGCTTGCCCGTCGCGCATCAGGGCCTGGCCCAGGCGAAAGTGCGCATGCGCTTCGGTAATTGCTGCGTCAGGCACACTCAGCCGCGACATGACAGCCTTCGCATCGAGCGTGTACGGGCTCGCGCTGCCACGGACAGCCCAGTCGCGCACCGCGTGGAGATACGCGGCCTTCCCTCGGTCGCGCGCCTCGCGCGCCTCCTCCGGCATCGCGAAGGTCTTTCGGTCCATTTCACGGAAGCTGTCCGTCATGCCCGCAGATTCGGGTGGCCGCACCATCTGACCGGCGTCGTCGATCCAAACGGCCTGTGGCACGTTCACGAGGTTGTACAGCTCGGCGATGAGGTGGTCGCGGTCAATGAGGCAGGGGTAGCCGGGCGAGGCAGCCTCAATCCAAGGCCGGGCCGCGTCAGGCTGATCCAGCGCGACAGCCAGCACCGTGAACCCGTGCTCCTTCGCGGCTTGGTGGAGCGACTGCCAGACGGGCAACTCTCCTCGGCAGCCGCACCACGAGGCCCAGGTAACCAGGAAGACTTTGCGGCCTCGGTAGTCGGACAATCGATGCAGCCGCCCATCAAGGTCGGGCAACGCGAAGTCGGGCGCATTCAGCGAAGTCAGCGCGGCAGCACGGCGCGATGCGCCCTCGCCGAGCACCCAGATCTTCCCCGAGCGGCTATGCACGACAGGCCAGCCCGCGTGCCGCCACGCGCCCGCCGCATCGATGCGTTCCCCGTCGACCAGATTCTGGTTGCCGCGCGGGAAGGGCATACAGGTGTCATCTCGACACAGGCCCACGGGTTTCCACAACCAGCCGGTGGCGAGTTCAAGTTCCCCCTTGTCCAGCCAGAGGGCGTCGCCATCAACCGTCGCGCGCGCCAGGCGCGTGTCCTGCGATTCATGAAGCACTCGAATCTCGCGCGTCATCGAAACCCTCCCTGTCTTGAGTTGTGACACCCTACGCAGCGGAGAGAGTCGAAGCCTGCCCAATTCTCGTCCTCCCTTGCCTGATTCTCTCCCTGTGCGCAGAATCGGCCCGAATGCCTGCCAACCCATCCAAGCGAACGAACGACGAGGGGGTTCATGGGGACCTGCGGCGGCTGACCGAGTACGCGCTGCGACTCATTCCACCTTCGACTGCGCGAACGGCGCAGCTCGTCACGCCACGGCACGGCTTGTACCTGTTGCGGCAGCACCAGCGCACGGCCTTCGAGGCCGCCATCTATTCCCCGATGCTTTGTCTGATTCTCCAAGGATGCAAGGAGATGACCTTCGGCGAGCATCACTTTCGTCTGCGCGCCGGCGAGTGCGCGCTGGTGAGCCATGACCTGCCGATTGTCTCCCGAGTCCGGGAGGCACCCTATCTGGTGTTGCTCCTCAACATCGAAGTCGATGTGCTTCGGAGCCTCTACGAAGACATCGGCGAACGGGTGACGACCGCAGCCGAGGCGCGAGCGCTCGAGGTGCATCAGGCCGACTCGCGCCTTCTCGACGCCATCAGCCGCTATCTCACGCTCTCGGAGTCGGCGATGGACGCGCGGGTGCTCGGCCCGATGTTGCTCAAGGAGATCCACTACCGCCTGATGATGGCGCCGCTCGGCCCCATGCTGCGGAGCCTGATTCGGCACGACAGCCACGCGAGCTCGATCGCCCGCGCCATCGCGCTCCTGCGGCGAGACTTCCGCTCGCCGGTGGTGGTGGAGGAACTGGCGCGCGCGGTGGGGATGAGCGTTTCGTCGTTCCACAAACACTTCAAGGCCGTCACCTCGTCTTCGCCACTGCAGTACCAGAAAGGCCTGCGCCTGCTCGATGCGCGGCGGATGCTCGTGGCGGGCACGGCCTCGGTGACCGCGGTTGCGTTCGAGGTTGGCTACGAGAGTCCCAGCCAGTTCAGTCGCGAGTACACACGAAAGTTCGGACGGCCGCCCAGCCAGGACGTGGCGCCCAAGGCGCCCAGCGCCTCTTCACACGGGGCCCGTCGCGTCCCATCAAACCACCCCGACCCTCCCCTTCGGACTGAAGGCACACGCCTTCGCCCCACTCGCACCGTCAAGTCTCGAGATGGCGGGGTCTCCCCTGCGCCGTCTCGCACGCGCCAAGGGACAGCTCCTGGCAGTTCGGCTTGAGGATTCTTCCCCGCCTGGGCGCACAGCCGAAACTCGGAGCAATTCGAGCCGGAAACGTCCTTGCTGAATGCCCCCGACTCTCGTGCGAGCTCAGCCGGTCCGGCAGAGCCCTTCCCGCGTCACATTCCCAGCCGGCGCACCAGCTCGGCCGGCACTGGAAAGACGGTCTCCTTCGGCAGCAAGCGCACGGCATGATCCGCGCGCCCGTCGTCCAGGTGCTTGCGCACCTTCTGCACCAGCGGCGTCAGGTCGGTGATGGAGACAATCCAGTCCTTCACGAAGCTCTGGATGATGGCTCGCCCCAAGCCCACCTGGATGCTGTCATGTGGCAGCCCCGCCCCCCTTAGCGTGCGCTCTGGATCCCACTGCACATGGACGGGCGCGGCATCGAACGCCTTGCGCCAGGCCTCTGGGGAGCCATGGGCCTTGGGCTCGAAGCTCGTGAGCACCGCGGCGCCGAGTGCCTCCTCCCAGCCCGTGCGACGGACTCGCACCGCGAGCGTCCGCTCCTGCCCGCTCTTACGCCCCCAGTTGGAGCGATGCATCAGCCACAGGAAGCTGGGCTTGATCCACGTCATCCGCCCCACGGAGAAGGGCGGGCCGAACGTCTGCTCCTTCACCGCCACGTCCGCGATGGCATCCGGATAGGCCTGATACATCACGATGGACGTCCGATCGAAGTCGGCGCGGATCTCTCGGGCGGCGCTCACCGTGCCATGGCCTCCGTGGATGGGGGGCTGCGTCCCGTCGTCACGGCGCCCACAGTACCACGGGGGCCAGGGCGCCCCCACCCCAGGAGGGTTCTCGGAGGAGCTGGATGAACACGCGAGAGAGGCCCTGCTGGATTTTGGTCAGGATTCGCCCTCGCGAGCACAGCGGGGCGCATTGGTTAGTTGGTGAATGAATGCGAGGGGAACTATCCTTTCGGAGAATCCGGGCGACGCGAGTCCCGGCCCGGGAGCATCGTGTTGCGCAAGGTTCAAATCACTGCAGTGATCGTCACCGTGGTCGGTTTCGTTGGCGCGGGCCTCGCGCCCTTCGCCATTCAGTATTTTGGGAGTGGCACGCTGCACGTGGTCACGGCGGGGGGCGGCGCGGTGGAGCTGGTCGTCGACGGCGCGCCGACGCGAGAGCGGAGCAAGGAAGACGACCACCTCGTCTACGAAATCACCCGAGGCCATCACGCAGTGGATTTGACGGATTCCTTGACGGGCACCGTCACGCACTACTCGGTCGATGTCTCCAATGGCTATTCCGAGCTCCTCCTGCCGACGCGAAAGGACCAGTGCTTCATTCGTTTCGATATGTCAGAGGCCTTGTACACAGGTTCGGAGGCAGGAAGCGGAAAGCAATCGCCGTCGGTGGAGGAAGTCTTCCAGAACACGGGCACGCCGATATCGGTCTCCACCAATGTGTTCCTGACCATCGGCGAGATGCCCGACAGCATCAACTCCAGACGGCGAATCTACCTGCTGCGCGATCTGCCCTGTGCCTTCGCGGTCGATGGGGCCAACCCGCGACTCCAGAGTCTGGCGCTGTCGAAGCGTGCCGATGAGCTGTTCACGGACCCGGACGCCCTGCTCGCCGACGACAATCCGGAATAGTGGAGAGGACGACGGAGGCGCTCCTCCGAGGGACGTAGCGCGTTAGTGGAGGCGCGTGGGCCTGTAGAGCCCGAGTCCGAACGGGCCGCTGCATCCCGAAGGCCTCAGGCACTGACTCCTTTCTTCATGGCCACCCTGTTCCAGCCCGAACTCACGGCGAGCACCGGCCAGCCCCATCCGCTCATCCGAGCCTTCCTCACGGCGGCCTCCGTCCGGGCGGCCCATCCCGCCATTGAGCGGGAAGCGACCACATCCACGGTGTAGCCCGCGAACAGCATCCCTCGCCCGGCCCACCGCGAGGCTCCGCGAACACGCGGTGCGCACCCAGGACGTCACGAGCAATCGCAGCTCATGCGCTCGAACCGCCACGCCTTCGCAAGAGCGTCTCCACCGCGGCTGACATACGCTGGCAATCGAGGGCCTCTGGCAGTGGCCCTGACAAGGATGCCCACCCATGCTCAAGAAGACTCTCATTGGTCTTGCCGCCCTTCTCCTGAGCGTGGTGGGTGTCATCGCTACCCGACCCTCGGCCTTCACAGTGCAGCGCACCGCGACGTTGCCGGTGACTCCGGAGATCGCCTTCTCGCGGGTGAATGACTTCCACCCATGGAACGAGTGGTCGCCGTGGGCCCGGCGGGATGTGAACATGAAGACGACGTACTCCGGCGCGGGGTCCGGAGTCGGCGCCATCTACGCGTGGGCAGGCAACGAGCAGGTGGGCGAGGGCGTGATGACGATCAGGGAGAGCAAGCCGAACGAGTTGATCCTCATCCAACTGCAGTTCCTCAAGCCCTGGGCCGCCACCTACACCACCACCTTCACCTTCAAGCCCGTGGGGGATGGCACCGAAGTGGCGTGGTCCATGCGCGGCACCCACGACTTCATGGGCAAGGCCTTCTCGCTCTTCATGGACACGGACACGTTGATGGGCAGGGACTTCGAGAACGGCCTTGCCAACCTGACGGTAGCGGCGGTGGCCGAGAAGATGCGGCGCCCCGAGGAGAAGGCTCGCGCCGAGGCAGAGGAAGCGCGCGCGGCCAAGGAGCGGGCGGATGCCGCCGCCGAGGCCGCTGCGGTCATGCAGGGCGCCCCCATTGGCACGAAAATCATGCCGCTGCCGACGAATCCGTGACGCGCGGATGAGGCCCCTCAAGTCCAGGACAGGCCGCGTCGAAGATCCTCGGGTTGCCTCCCGGAGAAAACTCCGCGCGCCTGCGAAATAGCTCGCGCTGGGAGTTCGTTGGACCTGAGGGTGAGCAACTGGGCTCACGTGGGCTGACCTGCCCGTCCCCGCACGCGAGCACGGCCGCCTGGAGCCGTCTTCCCCTCACGGAGTTGAACGCATGAGCCGCCTGGCATCCCCCTCCACACCGACACGGGTAACGACGTGCCGACCCGGTGCACGGACATGGCGCATGCGGGCGCTCTCGCTCGCGGTCATGGGGACCGCCGCCGGCCTTGCCGCCTGTGCGGTGCCGTCCGCGCGCGCCGTGTCTCCGGCCGGAGTGCCCGCGTTCAGCGAAGACATGTTGTCGCCCGAGTTCTGGATCCGCCGTGCGCCGTCGCCCGACGAGGTGCTGCTCGATGCCGACCAGGTGGCCGCGAAGCGCATGCGCGCGTTCGGTCCAGATGGCGGACTGGTCGATTTGAGGCGCATCCCAGCCACGCTGACGCGGGAGCAGGTCGCCAGTTGGATCAAGGATGCGCAGCAGACGCCCATCCAGGCAACGATCGACGAACAGGGCCTGCCGGTGACGGAGGCGATGCGCGCAGAACTGCGCCAGAACGCCGCGACCGAGCACATCCCCGAAGCATCCACCGCGCGCTACGGCCTCAGTGTGCGGCGCACGCCCCTGCGGTCACTGCCGTCGGACCGGCAATTCTTCGCCGCGGAGAACCTGCGCGACTACGAGAGCCTGCAGGCCGGCATCCTGTTCCCCGGCGAGCCGGTCGTCATCGCGCACCACAGCTCGGATCAGCAATGGATGTTCGTCCTGACGACCCAAGGGCCCGCGTGGGTCCGGCGCGGAGACGTCGCGGAGGGCACGGCGGACACGGTGTTTTCGTACGTGGCGAAAGCGCCTGGACGTGTCGTCACGGGCGACCAGGTGCGCACGGTATTCACACCGGAAGCACCAGGGGTATCCGAGCTTGAACTCGACATGGGGGTCGAGCTGCCACGGGCCGACGTGGCACCCGGCGAGCCCGTCAACGGCGCCAGCGCCTATGCATCGTGGCCGGTGCTGCTGCCGGTGCGCGAGCAGGACGGCACACTCGCCTTCCAGGGCGCGCTGCTGCGCCGTACCGCCGACACCGCGCCGGGATATCTGCCGCTGACACGTGCCAACATCCTCCGGCAGGCGTTCAAGTTCCTCGGCGAGCGCTACGGTTGGGGGCACCAATTCAATGCGCGCGACTGCAGCGGACTGACCAGCGAAGTGTACCGCAGCATGGGGCTGTTCTTGCCGCCGAACTCCGGGATGCAAGGGAAGAGCGCGGCGTTGAACCACCGCCTCTTCACCGCACAGGACTCGCACACCGAGCGGCTGCGCGCACTGGCCCAAGCGCAGGTGGGTGACCTCGTCGTCGTTCCCGGTCATGTGTTGATGATCATCGGCCACGTGGATGGCGAGCCCTACGTCATCCAAGATGTCCCATACGCCGTGTTCAAGGATCCGGACACGCAGCAGCTCCGCAAGACGAAGCTGAACCAGGTATCGGTCACTCCGCTGCTGCCGCTGTATGCCGACGACTCGACCCTGTACGTGGACGCGATGACGAGCCTCGTGCACGTCACGCGGCCATAGGCCCGACCGCCGAGCGCGGCATGGCCCTCACCGCAGGCCGAGAGGACGCCTCAACTCGCGAACAGGGTCGCGCGGGGCGCCCTCCCCCATCAGATGGAACGCTCGCGAGTACTTCGGCATCCGGGCGCCCCTATCTTTCTGTCATTCGGCACGGTCCGGTTCCGATCGCCACAGGGTATCGAGGACAGGGACTCCCCAGGATTGAGCACGGTGGCGGAGACATCGACGCCGGCAGCGGGAGTTCCCGTCGCGGTGACGACGGTGCCGCGGAGGATTCGCGTGCCCAGCAGAGACGAGGAGGAGACCGCGCTCCGGGTTCGCAGGAACGCGCGTGCGCGAGGGGTCTCGCGCACCGGTGCCTCGTGGAGGACCCCGAAAGAGACGGCAGTCCCCAGCACGAACAACGCGAGTCCGATCGCGCTCAAGCGCTGTCTACGCATGCGCTGCTCCTCGAGATGACGTTGCCCCAGTTGCGCAGAGTCCCACCTGCTGTGCCAAGAGGAGCTCACGATACTTGAGCAAGTCATCGATAAGGCTGCTCAATCGACCAGAAGCACTTGCGTGGGAGGTCGAATCCGCACCCCAGGGATGAACCAATGTATTCGCCCGCGCGATTGCCCCATCGCTCTATTTCAACAGGCGCTCAGGTGCCCAGTCGCCGGAACCACGCCTCGGTCCGGGGGATGGCTCCGCCGCCGATCCGCAGCGCCATGGACTGGTCCGCCGCGAGGGCGATCCACGGTGCGAGCAGCCGATAGACCTCTCGGTACAGCCGCAACGTCTCTGGGGAGGCGGCATCGCCTGTCGTGGGAGCCGGCCCCGCTTTGATCAAGGTGCCATGCCGGGCTTCGAGCAGCTCGACTTCGGCAGGAAGCTGACGCCGCAAGGCACTGACTCCACCGAGTGGCGCCAGCGTCCCCGCGTCGAGCAACGTCAGCCAATTCACGCCCTGGATGCCATTGTTGCCCACTGCCTTGGCGTCGAACGGGATGCGAACGATGTCGATGCCCGGGTAACGCATCGACATGTTCCATGCGTGAGTCTCACTGGCCTGCTTGTCATACCGGGAGCATTCGAAGGCGAAGCCCGCGGACCCACAACGGAAGGAGAACACTTCGGCCAGTTGGTGGACGAACGCAAGGAGGTCACTCGGATTGTCTCGGGCGTCCACCGCCGGGAACGCCATGGACAGGATGTTGGCCTGCTGGCTCGCATCCACGTTCCAGATTTCGAACTTGGTGGAGGGAGCATCGTGAGGCTTCTCGCTGACCTTCAGCTCCAGTGCGAGGTAGTTCTTGCGAGGCGCATCGGGAGCCAGCCAGGTGCCGAGCAGTCCGAGGACCCGCTTCGTGACCGGCTTGTGGACCTTCATCGTCTCCGTGGCGTGGAAGGTCAGCCGCGCGGGCGGGCACCGGGTCTGAAACAGCTCCCAGGCCGACAGCAGCCCGACGGAGCCGTCGTAGAACGAGCGGCTGGTATACAGGTTGATGCCGAAGACCCACGAGGTCAGCCGGATGCCGTCCTGGATGAGCTCGAGTTCGGAGGGTGAGGGTGCGTGCATGGTGTGGGGCCTTTGCCTGCCGTCGCGTCGAAGCACGCGGAGAAGAAGCTCGCACAGACCAAGGCCCTGTTGAAATGGAGTGAAGGGGTCGGGGCGTTGATGGAACCGGATGCCCGACCTCGCGATGCCCGTGCGCACACCGTCGGAAGTGCGTGGCGCTAGACCAGAGGCATCGACAGCAGCTCCCGTTGGCACGTCACGTAGAGCGTCCGATCGTGCACCAACAGGCCGCCCAGTTCGACGTGGCCGACGTCGTACACGGCGAGGCACTCGGTGGAGTCGAGCGACCAGACGCGCACGGTGCCGTCGGAGCTTCCGGTGCACAGCAGCCCGCGCGAGGGCTCCACCGCGACGAAGTCCACCCAGTGCGCATGGCCCTGCCATTGCCGCACGACGCGGCCAGTGACGCTGTGGACCATGTGGGCCACGAAGTCCCAGTACCCGCAGAGGAGGTGCTCTCCGTCGGGGTGCCAGGCCAGCCCCCGGAGGGTGTTCGACGGGCGGTTCCACACGATGCCGAGCTGTTCCTTGCGCGCTTCGCTGAGGGGCTCATGGTGGGCGGTGGCCATGCGCAGGTGGAAGAGGGCGCGGACGTCGAGCGTGCGGTCTTCGAGCACGTGGACCGCGCCGTTGCTTCCGCCCACGGCGACGAGGCCCCGGGAAGGCGCATGCGCGAGCGCGTAGAGCGGCCCGGTCTGCAGCGTGCGCAGGCTCTCTCCCGTCCAGGCATCCCAAAGCTGCGCGCTGCTGTCGGCGCTGATGGAGACGACGCGGTCCTCGCTGACGATCGCGGCGGCCTGGACCTCTTCTCCGTGCCCCTCGAAGGTCTGCACGCGTTGCCAGTCCTGGGAGTCCCAGAGGGCCAGGCCGCGAATCTTGTGCGCCTCGAGCACGCGGCCCAGCTCGGCTTCCCCCGCCAGCCGGAACCAGGGCTCTCCATTCCGACAGATGGCGTCCGTCTTCAGGACCCGCGTGCACTCACCGGTCGCCAGACTCCAGAGGAAGATGCGCCCACGCCCATTCGCGGCGATGTGACGCCCATCCGGCCACAGCATCGGCGCCCCAAGCGGATCTCCATCGAGGTTGTCCGCCTCGAGCATCTGGGGATGACGGCGCCACATCGATTCAATCTAGGCCGTGCCAGCAAACGAGGGCCAGAGACGAATGGAGGCAAGGAGAACCCTCGCCACGTTGACAGCGCGCCGCGCGTAGCGCGATTGCAATCGATTCGCGAGCCGTGCATTGGAACTTCGTGTCCTCCGCACCCGTCCTTGGATTTGGTCGCTATCTCGGCACACCGCTCCAGCGCCTGGAGGTGGCGGGGCTCGTCCTCACGGAGAGCATCTATCCTCCCGGCGTCGTCCTTGCTCGACACCGACACCAGCACGCGGGATTCAGGCTCACGCTGGAGGGCGGCTTCACCGACGTGTTGGAGGGACGTGCCCGGGAATGTCCTCCCAGGTCGGTGGCCTTCCAGGCACCCGAGGTCGCCCACGAGCAGCGCATCGCCGGTCGGCGCACCCGCACCTTCAACATCGACTTCTCCGAGTCGCTCTGGCGGTCGCGCTACCCGCTCGTGTCCCGGCTGGACAGTCGGATGGAGCTGACCTCCGCGCGGATGTCCACGCTGAGCGCGCGCCTCTATCAGGAGTTCCACCGCGGGGATGACGTGGCGGCGCTGGCCATTGAAGGGCTGGCGTTGGAGCTGCTGGCCGAGGCGCTCCGCGCCACGACGCCCCCGAAGGAATCAGCACCTCCCGTGTGGCTCGCACGGGTGAAGGAGCGACTCGATGCAGTCCGAGGTCCTCCTCCCACGCTCGCGCAACTGGCTCGCGAGGCCGGAGTGAGCCCCACACAGCTAGGCCGCGGCTTCCGCCAGTTCTTCCAGTGCACTCCCGCCGACCACCTGCGCCGCTCCCGCCTGGAGCGCGCCAGCCGGGCACTGAGGGAGACGAAGCATCCCCTCAGCGACATCGCGCAGGAGGCGGGCTACTGCGACCAGAGTCACATGACGCGCGAATTCAGCCGCCGACTCCGCCTGTCCCCAGCCGAGTACCGGCGACTGCTCACGGGCCACGCGTTTCGTCCAACGGGCTGAGTTCCGTCCAAGACATCCTCGCGCGACGGTGTTCAGCTTCGGCGCCATGACTTCGGACCCGATCGTCTCCCCCACCCTCGTTCGCTCCCGGCCCTCCGACTCCTGCCGGGGGCTCCCCACCCTGGCCCTCGTCGCCACGCTGTGGCTGGTGTCATCCGGTTGCGCATCGCAACAGGAGGTCCCCACCCCTCCCGCGCCGGCCGTCACCCGGGTGGAAGCAGGGCGCACACACTGGGTGCTGCGTCCCTCCGAGGCGTATGACGCCCTCTGCCTGCTGAACCTGCTGCGTGGCGACACGTTCTATACGCGGTTCTATCCCGTGGAGTTCCAGCGCTTCTCCGCCCTCCTCGAGCCCAAGGAGAAGGCCGCGCTCGAGCACCTCACCGAGCGGATGGGAAAGCAGGCCGGGACGATGGTGGGCCCCCACCTGACGCTCGTCTTCTCCGTCACGGGCGCCACCACCGTGGACGGCCTGGCCAGGACGGTGTCGGACGATGCCGCCTGGAAGGCGATGCGTCGGGACTTCAAGGCGACGAGCTACGGCGAGGACTCCGACTTCAGCGAGATGGAGGATACGCGCCAGGACCTGGGCGTGCTCTTCGCATTCCTCCAACGCGTCGACTTCGCGCGCATCTGGCGCGCGGAGTACCTGCCCCAGGTCGAGCAGGCCATCGCCCAGCTCGGCGCCCAGGTGGCAACGCATGACGTGGTCGGCTGGGACGAGGACGTTCTCGGTCGGGCGCTCCACGTGGAGGAGCTGAACGCCCACGTCCTGAAGTTCGCCAAACCCCACGGCATCCGAGTGACGGGCTGGAACTTCCTCACCGACCTCACCTACCCGCTGAGCGTCACGGTGAAGACCGCGGTGCACGAACTGCTTCACCCCCCATTCAAGCGCGAGGGCGCCATCGACGCGCGGCTCACGGCCCTGGAGGCGGACCCCTACTTCCAGCGGCTGGTGCGCGAGCATGACCCGGCGTTCGGCTACACCACCGCGCAGGGACTGACAGAAGAGGACTGCGCCGAGGCCATCGACGTCTTCGTCAGCGAGCGCCAGGGCCTGCTGCGAGGGAGAGATGGAAAACCCCTGACGGGCGCGGCCTTCTTCCGCGACCACGACGACGGAATGCACGTGCTGGCCTACATGCTCTACGAGGAGCTGCGTCGCGCGGACCTCTCCTCGGGGACGAAGTACGAGGACTTCATCCTGAAGCTGTTCGACACGGGCGTGCTCGTACCCGGGAAGCTGGAGCAGCGCTTCCGCGCCTACGCCGGCGCGTATTCCGTGAAGGCCTTGAAGGAATAGACCCTCAGGAACGCCGCACCAGACGGCCGCGACGAGGCGCGCTCGCGGCCCTCGTCGCGCCGGGCCATCGCCATGGCCCCGTACCCGAACACAGCGCCGGGACTGGGAGAAGGCAGGAGTGCCACGTGAACAGAGATGGCTGGGTCGCGCGATGCTTGGTCCGCGCTGGCTTGCATACCTGGGGGCGGTTGGCCCAACCCAGGAGCATTCTCACCACGCGTTCCAGCTCGTTCGGGCGACAGTGGGATTGCTCACGCTCGCGGATGCACGCGGACGCCGCGCGGAGGGGGCCGTGGCTGTCATTCCTCCAGACACCGCGCACCGCATCGAGCACGGGGCGGCGAATGTGTGGCTCGTCTTCGTGGACCCGGACGGCCCAGTAGGCCGCAGGCTGCGGCAGCTCGATGTGGGCATGGCGTCAGCACAGTGGGTTCGTGCGGGGACGCCTCTCCTCCGTGTGCCGCTCCCGTCCGAACAGGTGCGTGCAGGAGACTGGGGGCGACGGGTGGAAGAGTCGCTGATGCGATTGGTCGGCGAGGCGGTTTCCCCTGGCTCGGTGCACCCTGCGATCAAGCGCCTCATTGCAATCCTCCCAGAGCGCATCGAAGCGGGAGACGTGAGCCAGCGCGCGCTCGCGCAGGAGGTCGGGCTGTCCGCTGGGCGCATCGGACATCTCTTCTCCACCAGCATTGGCATCCCGCTACGTCCCTACATCCTTTGGCTCCGCCTCCGTCGGGCGACGGAAGCCTTCCAGGACGGCGCGACGCTCACCCAAGCCGCTCACGTCGCGGGCTTCACGGACAGCTCGCACCTGAGCAATGCGTTCCGCCGAATGTTCGGGCTTGCGCCCTCGGAGGTTGCCCGAGGCATCAAGTGGCTCAGCGAGCAGCCGTCCACCCCCACAACGTAGCCAGTTCTTCCAAGTCAGCGGGGGTGCAGCGATGCCACCTTCCCCTCATGCTGACGACTCCGCTTCAAGCCTCACCGCTGACGCACTGGGCGCGCCAGGCATTGCGCGTGGGCTACCCGCTCTTCATGCTGCTCGGAATCAACGGTGCAGCGCTGAGTCTTGTCCACGGCGGCGCCGCAAAGCTGTGGCTTGCCGTGCTGCTCATGGCAGCCATCGGAGCGTCCTTCCTCGCCGAGCACGCCATCCCTTACGAGCCAGACTGGAATCGCTCCCACGGGGACATCGGGCGAGACCTCGTTCACTTCGTCGTCAACGAAGCGTCCAACGTCCTGTCCCTTCTCGCGCTGCCGCTTCTCTCAGGCTGGGTCACTGTGAGAGACGAATGGCCACACGAATGGCCATTCGTTCTCCAGGTACTCCTCGCGGTGCTGGTGTTCGACTTCGGCGTCACCCTGACGCATTGGCTGAGCCACCGAGTGCCCGCCCTCTGGAGACTCCACGCCGTGCATCACTCCGTGAAGCGCTTCTATGGATTCAATGGACTGATGAAGCACCCGCTTCACCAGGCCTTGGAGCTGACGGCGGGGGTGGCACCACTCCTTCTCATCGGGCTTCCTTCGAGCGTCGCGACAGCGCTCGCCGCGCTCTCGTGCGTGCAGCTCCTCATGCAGCACTCGAACGCGGACTACACGGTAGGGCCGCTGAAGTACCTGCTGGCCCTCAATGCGGGGCACCGATTCCACCACCTCAAGTGGGCAGGCGTCGGCGACGTCAACTTCGGACTCTTCACCAACGTCTGGGACCACCTGCTGGGAACGTGGTCCTTTTCATCCGAGAAGCAGTTCACCTCGGATGATCTTGGCATCGCCAAGGAGCCGGGCTTCCCACAGGATTACTGGGCTCAACTTCTCAAGCCATTTCAAGGCAACAAACCAGGCTGAGAGGATACGCACTGGGTGACAGACTCCTACCGACTTCACCGATGTAGATATCGAACGGACCCTCAAGATGGAGTTGTTTGGATGACCAGGGCATCCAGCTCGATGACATCGCCTGGGGTACCTTCGGCGCCAGTCACTTCCACGGACACCCGCTCCGTCCCCGCCGGAGCCGTCAGCTCGCGAGTGGTCCGCACCCATTGCTCGGAAAGCACGGGGCTGGAGAGCGTCTCCGCCTGCAGCTCCCGACCGCTGGAGTCGCGCCAGACGACCCGCATCTCAGCGACCAGGGAGCGCCCAGCCGTCCCACGTGCCCAGAAGGAAGCGCGGTGGGCCCCTGGGGATGCCGCGAACCCTGGCCAGTTGTCGGTGATGACACCCCAGCCGTATGGCGCGGTCACCTCCACGCGCAGGCCCGCCTCGCCCTCTCTCGCGGCGGTGGGCGCTCTCGAAATGGTGACCGCGAACCACGCCCCCCAGGTTCCGAGCCCCGTCTCCAGGGATGCGGTCTCCGCGTCCAGCAGATTGGCGGTGGGAGAATGATCGAAAACGGCGGGCTCACAGGCGGTCAGCGCCGTCGCCAGCACCAGCGTGCTCCAGTGCCTCGGTTTCATCGCGCGGTCTCGCGGTCTTGGCTCTCACACGACAGCGCCCCACGCGCACGCTGGACCGCCTCCGTGTAGTGCCCGCGCCGGAACTGCAGCTCGTGCCGGGCCCAGTGCGCGCAGGCGCGCTGCGCGTCCTTGAGCTGGTACGTCAGCAACGAGCCCAGCTCGAAGCTGAGGCGCTCCCGCGTCGCCATCGGCTGCTTGCGCATCGCATCCTCGAGGTACCTCGCCGCTTGCTCGAACTCGTGCCGACCGCGAAGGACCTCCAGCTCTCGCAAGACCTCCTCCGCATTCGGAGCACGAACCGGAGCGACGGGAACGCGGGAAGGTGAAGCCTTCGGGATGGGCGCTGCCAGCGGTTGGGGCCGCTCCGGCACAGGCGGAACAGGCTCGGGGGTCGCGGGCTCGGCAGGTTCGGCCACGGGCCACTCCAAGGTCTGTCCCACTCGCACAGGAATCACCGCGCCGCTGGGCAGACGGAAGGCAATGGCCCCCTCGTGCAGAGTGACCGCGCCTCCTGACTCCCGCGCATCCACCGTGAAGCGCGTGCCCATGACCTCGATGGCGCCGCCGGACACGAGCACGACGGCGGGAGGCGAACCTGGCTGGCGGTGATTCACCGAGAACTCCGCGCGCCCACGAACCAGGCGCACCCCGGAGGACTCTCGGCGGACGACGAGCGGCCCCTGGTTCTGGAGGGTGATGCCTCGGGCCACATCCATCAAGGCGCCCTCACCCGCTTGAATCTCCACCCCCACGGCGTCTTCCCGCACCTTCAGGTCGACACTGCCCCGCGCAAGCTCGAGTCCCCCCCACGAGCGCACCGAGGGTGACCGCATGAAGAACACCACGAGCACCAGCGCCACCGCCGACGCGGCGAGTCCCCAGAACACAGGTCGCCTGTGCCCTGCGCGCTTCGGCTCGCGAGCGTCCCGCAACCGAGACCACACCCGAGCCCGAACGGCGGGTGGCATCCCTTGCTCGCGGCGGAGCGGGTCTTCACGCCGAAGCTCTGCGCGAAAGTCACGGGGAGCCATCTTCCACCTTCCATCCCCAGGCCAGCAGACGGCCCTGGGCGCGGCTGATCAACTTCGACACGTAGCCCTCTGACAGCGAGAGGAGCTGGGCAATCTCGCGCTGGCTCAGGTCATCGAGAATCTTCAAGGCCATCACCACCCGCTCCTGCCCTGGCAAACGGTCCAGCGTCGCCGAGGCGCTGCGCACCGCCTCGCGTCGCACGAGGGCCGCCTCCGGCGTGGACTCCGTCTCCGCGGGTTGCACCGGAAACAAGAGTTCGGAGATGCGCTGTCGAAACGTCTTCTCGCGCCGCAGGGCGGAGAACGCCACGTTCTGCGTGACGCGAAAGAGCCAACCCCGAACATCCTCCTCGCGCAGCCAGGCCCGGTGCTCCCAAGCCTTGAGGAAGACGTCATGTGTGACGTCTTCGGCCCAACTCGAACGGCCGGCCGCATACCGCATGGCCCAGACGTAGACGTCCTCGGCGTGCTCCTCGTAGAGCGTGTCGAATGACACAGGCCGGGCAGGCAGAGCGAGCGGGGCCTTGGAGGGGAGAGCACGCGACATCCATCACCTGAGGACCTACGATTCAAGCAGGAGAAACTTTCCTCGAAGGTTACAGCCCCCAGGAAAGCTGAGCGCCGGTTTCCAGCCTCGCGCCTCCCCGAGACCACAGCGTCTCGCCCTCGCTCACATGCGTCACGGGCCGCAGCAGCCCCAGGGCCACGCGCAGCTCCGCCGAGAGACGCTCGGAGAACCGCCACCGGAGCTTCATCCGAGCCCACCCCGCGGGAGACACCTGGGTCCCCGTCTGGCTCGACAACCCAGCGTCCTTGAGCTGGAAGGCGTGGATGACGAGCCCCGTGCCCGCCCCCGGCTCGAGCAGAAGTCGCTCCGCCACGGAGAGCCGGTAGCTGACGAAGGCGCCACCCTGCACCTCGAACACGGTCAGCGCCGCATCGCGTGACACTCCGAGCCCCGCCTCCGCATCCAGGCCGAATGACTCCCAGCCACGCCTGACAAAGAGCAGGAGATGGGGATCAACCGTGGGCCCACGCCAGACCGTTCCCAGCCCCAGCCCCAAGTCCAGCGAGGGCTGCCATGGAGCGGCGGCCACCTCCACAGGTGGCTGGAGCACGGGCTCGGGCGGGGGTGGCTCGGGGTCCGGATCCGGCTCGGGCTGCACCGCCCGAGTCATCTCGGAGAGCTTCTGGGCGACTTCCAGATGAAGCTCCGAGAGAGAACCCCGCCCCACTCGAACCCCCTGCTCCACCCGATGCCGCGGCCCGACGGCCTCGAGCCGCAGTCCTTCGGGAGTGCGGCTTGCGCGCAGTCGAAGCTGCGCCGGACTCTGTGGAGAGACGACCGCGAAGCCCTCCTGAATCAGGCGCAGCGCCACCTGTCGCTCCAGCGCCACGCCATCCCACCGCCGGTAGTCCTGCTCGGGCAGCGCACGAAGGTCGAAGGACACCGACACCGCCGGGGCCTGGGTCAGGACGAGGGAGAGCGCGCAGAGCAGAGCAGTCATGCGGTGAGGGGCGAGAGTACCGTCGCCCGTGGCCCCCAGCCAGCATCGACTGCCCATTCGCGCTGAGGCCACTGGGCAGGAAAGTATTTTCGGCCACGCGAGTAGCCAGGGGCATGACGCTTCCTCGCTCCGTGAGCCTCCTGCTTCTTTGCGCTGGCGCGGTCGCCTGTAATGGATCCATCGGGCCCAGCCCGCACACCGGCGGAGACGAACCCGCTCCGCCGCCCGCGTCCGAGTCCATCCATCCGGCGCCAGCGCAGTTCTCCTGCGACACCAACGCAGTCCCCGCGGACCTGCCGTTGCCCCGGCTGTCCCGGACGCAGCTGATGAACTCGCTCCGCTTCGCCATTGCCCGTGCGCTGCCGAACGAGGCCGATGCCCTCTGGGCGAAGCTCACTCCCAACCTCGCCCGTTACCCCACGGACCGGCGCACTCCCGCGCCGGGTGACTTGAAAGGCGGCTTCAGCCGGCTGGACCAATCCATCCAGCAGACCCAGGTCGACGTCATGTATGACCTGGGCAAGGCCGTGGCCCAGGAGCTGACCAGCACCGACGCGCGCCGCAACGCGCTCCTCGGAAGCTGCGCGAGCGACAGCCAGACAGCGAACGATCGGGCCTGCCTGGAAACTTTCATCCGAGGTTGGGGCTCGCGCGTCCTGCGCTATCCGTTGCCGACGGCGGAGGTCACCGCCTTCGCCGACATCGCCGGAGCCACCCCGGTGGACAGAGCGGCGGTGGCGGACGTCATCACCACCCTCTTGAACTCGCCCTGGTTCCTCTACCGGATCGAGCATGGCACCACCGCCGACGGCGCGGTGAGTCCCCTCTCCGCGTTCGAGCTGGCCTCGAAGCTGTCCTATCAATTCTGGCAAGCGCCTCCGGACGACGCGCTCTGGGCTGCGGCGGCCGATGGCTCGCTCCTGACCGCGAGCGGCTTCAGCGCACAGGTCGACCGGATGATGAAGAGCGCGCAGTTGCGAAGCGCGTTGGACGAGTTCGTCAGCGAGTGGCTGCGACTCGAGGAGTTGCCGTCGCTGGTGGCGCTCCAGAACGACCCGGTCTACCAGTCCTTCGTTGGGGCGCAGATGCCTACGGACGCCACGCGCACCGCGATGCTCGAGGACGTTCGGCTCTCCGCCTGGAACACCGTCGTGTCCGGAGGCTCGGTGAGTGACTTCCTGCACGACCGGAGGTCCTACACGTCGGATCCATTCCTGGCCGCCATCTACGGCGTGCCTGTCTGGAACGGATCCGGTCCAGCGCCGGTCATGCCGTCCCAGAATCGCAGCGGACTTCTGACCCGCGCGGCATTGCTGGCCACGGGGACCGCCTCGACGCGTCCCATCCACAAGGGATACCTGGTGCGCAACGCCCTGCTCTGCCAGCAAGTCGGGGCGCCTCCGCCCAATGCCAGCGACAGGCCACCCGCGCCCACGGCGAGCACGACGACGCGACAGGCGGTGACCCAGCTCACCTCCGGAGGCATCTGCGGAGGCTGCCACAACAGCACCATCAACCCACCGGGCTTTGTCCTCGAAGGATTCGATGCGCTCGGCCGAGAGCGCAGCGTGGAGCGGCTGTTCAACCCGCAGGGCCAGGAGACCGCCTCGCCCGCCGTGGACACCTCAGCGGACGTGCGGATCTACGACTCCGAGCAACGAGTCATCTCCAACGCCGCGGACCTCTCGCGGATGATCGATGACAGCCAGCTCTTCGAGTCGTGCGTCGCGCAACACTACTTCCGCTTCGCGCACGCTCGCGTGGAGTCCACCTCCCGCGATGGCTGCCTGCTCTCGGAGATGGAGACCGTCGCGCGCAGCGGCGCACCGATGTCTGACTTGTTGAAGACCGTCGCCAATCACCCCACGTTCAAGCAGAGGAGCTTCCAGTGAGCAACACACCCGTCTTCCGATGGGACCGCCGCATGTTCCTGCGCGGCGCGGGCGGAGCCGTGCTGGCGTTGCCGCTGCTTCCGTCGCTCTTGAGTCCCCGCGAAGCGAAGGCCCAGGCCGCGCAGCGCCCGAAGTGCTTCGTGCACTTCCGCACGCCCCACGGCGCCATCTTTGGCGCGAGCATGTGGCCGGGGGACGCGGCACTGACGCAGTCCTCGTTCTACGCGGACCACGACGTCCGACGGGGAGGCCTGGCCGCGGCGACCAACGCGAGTGGTGATGCGGTCATCAGCCGGGTGCTGACCGCGAAGTCGTCCGTGCTCACGCCCACGCTGGTCTCGAAGATGAACATCCTGCGGGGACTCGATTTCCCCATGTACATGGGTCACAACTTCGGCGCCCCACTCGGCTACTACGACTTCGACAAGGAGCGGCCCGGCTCTCCCCGAGCGACCATCGATCAGGTGATGGCCTACTCACCGGCCTTCTACCCAAGCGTCGCCTCCGTCCGGAAGCGAAGCGTCGCCATCGCGGGCTCGGGCACATCGACCGGCAGTTGGGGGTACAACACGCCCGGAGTTCGCTCGTCCGGGGTCGCGTCGAGTTCCATCAGCGGAACCGAAAGCTCGCTCGCCCTCTTCGATACGTTGCTGGCCGGCACCAGCAGCCCCGGCAATACCCGAGCCCCCGTGGTGGACAAGGTCCTCGAAAGCTATCGGCGGCTGCGCAATGGCAACGGTCGGCTCTCGGCCGACGACAAGGTGCGGCTGGATCAGCACATCGACGCGGTCGCCGAGCTGCAGCGCCGACTGGAGACCACCAGCGCCGGCTGCCAGGTGCCAGCCCGTCCCACCACCGACAACCTGACACTGCGAAACTCGGGTTCCTTCGGAGGAGATCCCGCGAAGAACGTCGAGTACTTCCGGCTCATCAACGAGGTGCTCGCCGTGGCGATGAACTGCGGCGTCTGTCGCATCGCCACCATCAGCATCGACGAGAACAACCAGAACCTGACGTTCACCGCCCGCGCGCCTCAGGGAGAAGACTGGCACAACAACGTCGTGCATCCCGCGACCGTGGCCGGGGCGAACCAGGACCTGGTGGTCCAGTTCAACCAGGTCTTCTTCTCGCAAGTGTTCCTCGACCTCGTCACTCGCTTCGAGCGGTTCTCGAACGGCGCAGGGGGAACCCTGCTGGATGATTCGCTGCTCGCGTGGGGGCAGGAGAACGGCAACACGCCCCACTTCTCCTTCTCCATCCCAGTCGTGACCGCCGGGAGCGCGGGGGGGGCCCTCAAGACGGGCAGCTACTGCGACTACCGAAACATCACGCGCAAGGTGAGCGGCGACTCGAGCACGGGCACCGAGGGCAACTTCCTGTGGTCGGGCCTCCTCTACAACCAGTGGCTCGGCACGGCGCTCCAGGCGATGGGCATTCCGCAATCGGAATGGAGCGAACCCGACCACCCCGGCTACGGATGGAAGGCGTCGTACCAGTCGACCTACGAGTACCTCTTCACGAACAATGGCTTCACTGCCGCGCAAGCCTATCCGGCATCGATGTGGCAGAAGACGGGAGAGCTGCTGCCATTCCTCACGCCCTGACAACGTCATGAGCGGCCAGAAAGGCTCTGCTGATTGGCAGGGCCTTTTTGTTCAACACGGCCTCGCGAGTCATCCTCCGACAGGCCCCAACGCCATGGTTTGGCAACGTGCCAGACGTCCTTCATGCCATCGCCAGACGTGTCCCCGCCTTCGTATCCAGGAAGCTTCCTGGCGAACTGGAGGAGTCTCCAGTCGATGGCTCTCAAAATGACGCGCCATCCCTGCGCAATCTCGCGCGGCATGAGTGGTCATGAACCTTCAAGCGGTGAACGGGGAGAAGCGTTGAATTGTTGAGAGGAACGGCCTCGGGATAAAAGACTCCGACGCAGAAGGAGGAGTGAATGCCGAGTCGAGCCGTCTCCCGGAGGCTGTTGCTCCAAGGTACGCTGGTCGCAGTCGCATTCAATCCCACCCTTCGGAGCTGGGCCTCCACGATGGAGGCTGGCGCGGTCCCGCTGCCGCCACTCGATGGCGAATTGCGGATGGACACGCCGTCGCGGACCACGGCTGCGGAGGACTTCGGCCACATCCTCCACCGCACGCCGAAGGCGGTGCTCGTTCCTGGCTCGGTGAGGGACATCGTGGCCATGGTCCGCTTCGCACGCGCCCAGGGACTGAGGATCGCCGCCGCTCGGGGACTTGGAGAAAGCCACAGCACCTTCGGCCAGTCCCAGGTGCCCGCGGGCATCGTCATCGACATGTCCACGCTGTCGACCATCCACGAGATTGGCGAGGACAGCGCCTGGGTGGATGCGGGCGTCCGCTGGCGCGACCTGCTCCAGGCCTCGCTTCCCAGCGGCAAGAGCCCGCCGGTGCTGACCGACTACATTGAGCTGAGCATCGGTGGGACTCTGTCGGCGGGGGGCATTGGCGGGCAGGCGTTTCGCTGGGGACTCCAGGTGGACAACGTCCTGGAGATGGACGTCGTCACGGGCCAGGGAGAGCTTGTGCGGTGCTCACGCTGGCATGAGCGCCCCCTCTTCGACGCTGTGCGCTCGGGCCTGGGCCAGTTCGGCATCATCGTGCGAGCGAGGGTGAGACTCGTCGACGTGCCTCCTCGAGCGCGGACGTACATCGCGCTGTACAACGACCTCCACCGATTCTTGGAGGACCAGCAACGGCTCATCGAGGACGGTCGCTTCGATTACGTCGAGGGCTCTGTCGTCGCATCCAATGGGGGCCGGGCGTATCAGCTCGAGGTGGTGAAGTACTTCACCCCGGGCGCGGAGCCCCACGATGCGAGCCTGCTCGCGGGCCTGGGCTTCCAGCCCGGAACCCTCCAGGCGAGCGACGGCAGCTACTTCGACTTCGCCAACCGGCTCGCGCCGCTGATCGCACTGCTCAAGCAACTCGGCGTCTGGGACTTCCCCCATCCGTGGCTGGACATGTTCGTCCCCGCCAGCGCCGCTGAGTCCTTCGTCCGGGAGGTCCTCGCACAGACCGCCGAGGCCGACATGGGGCAGGGGCCCATCCTCCTCTACCCCTTCCGCTCCTCGCGGCTGACCACGCCCTTCCTGCGCACCCCCAACGGGAGGCACGTCTTCCTCTTCTCGATGCTCCGCACCGCCATTCCACCGACATCGGAGACCGTCGAGGCCCTCGTGCAGAAGAACCGCGCCATCTTCGACCGGCTCACAGCCATGGGAGGGAAGATCTATCCCGTGGATGCCGTGCCATTGAGCCCCGCAGACTGGCGCCGCCACTTCCACCCCGACTGGGAGCGGTTCGAGCACGCCAAGCGACGCTACGATCCGGACCGTATCCTCACGCCGGGACAGGGCATCTTCTGATCGCCCCCTTTTGAACGGGCCTTCTCGCGAGCACACCGTGGCAGGAAGAAGGCCTGCCAGGTCCTGCGGGAGCAGGCAGCCCATGCGAGCCGGCCCGGACGCGAAGCGCCGCAAGGGCCGAGCAGAAGGGCCCAACTCCAACTCGGGGCAGGGGC
>JAEMGR010000049.1 GCA_016458225.1 Myxococcaceae bacterium JPH2
GTTCGCGCTGCCGCATCCGATGCTCGGCGAAGAGGTCGCCGCCGCGGTCGTCACGCGCGAAGGAGCACACGTCTCCGAACGAGAGCTGCGGGACTTCGTGGCGCGCCGGCTGGCGGACTTCAAGGTGCCACGTCGGGTGGTGTTCCTCTCCGAGCTGCCCAAAGGGCCCACCGGAAAGGTGCAGCGCCTGGGGCTCGCCGAGCGACTGGGCCTCACGTCATGAAGATCGCCATCTTCGGCGCGGGAGCGATTGGCGGACTCCTGGGCGTCAAGCTGATCCAAGCGGGCGCTGACGTCACCCTCATCGCCCGAGGGGCGCACCTGACCGCGATGCGTGCGCACGGCCTCACGCTGACGAGCGACGGAGTCACCGTCACCGTCCATCCGCGCTGCACGGACTCGCCCGACGAGGCGGGCCCCCAGGACGCGGTCTTCCTCACGCTCAAAGCCCATGCCCTGACGGATGCCGCGCCCGACATCGCGCGCCTGCTCGGGCCGGAGACGGCGCTCGTCACCGCGGTGAATGGCGTCCCCTATTGGTACTTCCATGCACTCGACAGCCCGTACCGAGACCACGTCCTCCAGAGCGTGGATCCGGGCGGAGTGCTCTGGCGCACGCTGCCTCCATCGCGCGTCATCGGCGCGGTCGTCTACCCCGCGGCGGAGGTCACCAGGCCAGGCGTCGTCACACACCTGTACGGAGACCGGGTCGTCCTCGGCGAGCCGGATGGGTCGCGCAGTCCACGCGTGGAGGCCTTGTCGGCGCTCCTCACGAAAGCGGGCTTCAAGGCGCCCATCCGCCCGCGCATCCGCGACGAGCTGTGGATGAAGCTCTGGGGCAACCTCGCGTTCAATCCGTTGTCCGCGCTCACCGGAGCCACCCTGGACACGCTCGCGACGGCGCCGGACCTCCGAGACATCGCGCGACGGATGATGGTCGAGGCCCAAGCGGTGGGCGAAGCGCTGGGCGCACGCTTCCTGCTCCCCGTGGATCAACGCATCCAAGGCGCGGCGGCGGTCGGCGCGCACAAGACGTCCATGCTCCAGGACCTGGAGCGCGGACGCCCGATGGAGATCGACGCGCTGCTCGGCGCGGTGGTGGAGCTGGGACACCTGGTGGGAAAGCCCCTGCCCACCGCGGAGCTGGTGCTCACCCTGGTGCGAGAGCGTGCACGCGCCGCGGGCTGCTATCCCGCGAGGTGATCGCGCCTAGTGGTGGAATCGCAGCCACGCCAACGCGCCCAGCACCAACGCCGTGGCGCCAACGATGGCCACCTTCCGCCACGGCGACACTTCGATGATCTCCACGGGAGGAGGCTCCTGCAGAGACACCAACTCTTCCAGGAGCGCGTTCCAGCGCCGAGCGTCATCCACCAGTTGGGTCAGCAGGGGAATCCAGCCAGCGCCCCCGGAGAAGAGCTGCAGTGTCTCGCGCGTGAGCAGGGCCATCGCGCGAGCCCCCACGCGCAGACACAGCCCCACGCGCGTGAGTCGCTCGGTCAGGTCTTGCAAGCGCGGCGGCTCGGCGTCGGGGCCCACGACGACGCAGAGGTCACCATCGAGTCGCAGCCGGCACGCCACGAGGCCGTTGCCAGCACCCACCCGCATCTCCCCCGCGAGGAAGGGATTGATGCCCTCGACGAACATCGCCATGGCCTTGCGCAGCGTCGTGAACACCACGCTGGCGTGCTGGTACGCGTAGCGGACGAGGTTCCACCAGAAGGTCTTCGCGTGCGCGACCCCCTTCGCCAGCACCGAGGCCACCGTCGTGAGCGAGTCGCCCACCATCGTCAGCCGTCGCCCCAGCCAGCGCGCGCCTCGGGAGAGCCCATCCCAGAGGAAGAAGATGGGGTCGCGCGAGATGGTGTGCGTCCACACGTCCTTCATCTCCTGCGGGTTCTCCGCCACGAAGCGCGCGACAAGCTCCGGCGCCACCTCCGCGTGCGAATGCTCGGCCGCCAGGGCCTTCACCAGCGCTTCGTCGATGCGCCCCCCCCGCGCCGCCAGCTCCGCGTCCGAGTGCTCCTGGTCGCGCCAGAAGGCGACGAGCGCCTCGCGCAACAACCGCCGCCCCACGTCCGTGTCCGTGCGCGAGTCGAGCGCGCCCACGTCATAGCCAAGCAACCACAGCTCGGAGCGCACCAGCCGGCGGATGAACCGCACGGCCTCCGACTCATCCTCCGAGCCCTCCACGAGCAACGGCGTCTGCAACATGTGCCCGAGCGACAGCAGCGCGTCATCGTCGAACGCCAGCTCCAGCGCGGCCCGGTCCGTCAGCGCGCTCCCGCCATCGAGCCCCAGCGTCCGGACCACCGCCTTGAAGCGGGCCAATGGCTCGCGCAGGGCCTTCGCCCGAGCGGTCGCGGGAGCCTCGAAGCCCAGCATGCGCAAGCGCAGCGCCAGCGCGCGCACGAGCGCCGGCCTCGGCTCATCCCCAGGCAGCAGCCAGTGGGACAGGTCGAGCGGAGGCTCCAGGGTGATGAGCGCCTGGAGCGCCATCCACGTCTCCAGCCCCACCCAACCGTCCTGGACAATCCCAGCCTCCTCCTGGAAGCGCCGCACCTCGCGACGAAGCGGGGCATCCAGGCGGTGGCTCGTCACGTCCCGCACGGAGTACCCCAGGAGCGCCAGCCGCGCTCGGACCGCGCGGACCCGCGGCTCCAATTCGCGCGTCATCCGTTGCGGATCCTCGAACGGATCCTCGGCGGGCAGTGACGCCAGCGCCAGGCCCCGCTCGAAGCGCTCCATCCCCGCCTCCAGCCCGTGCATCGCCTGGAAGCGCGCGCGCATCGCCTCGGGCTCGCTCTCCGCCGCCGAGTCCATCCACGAGGACGGCACGGACTGCGCCGCCCGTTCCATGCCGCCCCCACCCTCCCGAGGGACGGGGTCCAGGCTCAACCGCGCCGCAGACTCACCGCCCCCCAGCTCCGTGAGGAAGTCCTCCCACGAGGTGCTCACCCAGCCGCCCCCGCGCTACTTCTGGAACTTGGGGACGAGCGCCTTGAGGTTGTCCGCGAAGTACTGAATCAGCGCGGTGCGCGCGCTCCGGCCGCTCTGCACGGATTGGTCATGCAGCCGCAGCAGCTCATCCAGACGCTCCAACTTCTCCTGGGTCTGGAAGTTCTGCACGTCCCCATCGAAGAGCACGCGCGTGGCCGCCACCAGCTTCAGCGTCCCCTGCGCCTGCGTGCCCGTGGCCCGGGTGAACAGCCCATCCCAGTCGATGCCCTGCTTGTCCGGCTTGAGGACCGCCTCGATGTCCCCCGTGTACGTCAGCACCTCCAACGACGAGAAATCCGCCGCCAGGTCCCCCAACTTCGTCAACGCCTCCTGGAGCTTCGTCTCCGCCATGACGTCCCCCCGAGCCGCAAGGCGCCCGTAGGCGAGGCTCGAATCGCCCCAGTATAGGAAAACGAGATGAAACCGGCACAACCCGTGCTGCCCGCTATGTCGGACAAGGTGTGCTTCCGGGTTGATCCACCGGACTGTGCGAAAAAACACCCTCCGGCCACAACATTTGAGGCCGCACCTCCGATGATAGAGGAAACGCACTTCAGGAGAATCCCGTGGCCCGTATCGACAACAGTGGCAGCCGGTCCGCGCCGCGTCCGAAGCCGGCGAACTTCATCAACCCGAAGGCGCTGAAGGATGTCGCTGCCCAGGTGCAGAAGGACATCAAGAAGCTCGCCAACTCGTCGAACAGCACGGTCAAGACGAACAAGGACGGCTCTGTCAGCCGCTCGTCGACCACGACGAAGAAGCAGACCACTCAGTCCAAGGAGCTGACCACCTCCAAGGGTCCCCTGGGCGAGTCCAAGTTCAAGTACGCCACCACGTCCAAGACGGGCGGGACGACGGCGAAGAACACCCGCACCACCCAGTCCGACGTCTTCGGTCGCACCACGTCCACGCATCAGCGTGAGGTCAGCCGCGAGAAGGGCAACACCGCGAAGACCGAGACGAACACCAAGACGACCGACCACCGCGGCACGAAGAAGGAAGTCGACGCCAAGAGCACCAAGGTGACCACGGGCAACACGTCCAAGACGGACACGCGCTCGGTCACCACGGACTCCCACGGCAACAAGGCGGTGACCAAGGAGTCCAGCACCGCCACGAAGAACGGCAACACGACCACCACCAAGACCTCCAAGGAGACGACTGGCACCGAGCGGACCAACACCGCCGTCTCCAAGTTCGAGGATGGCAAGTACACGCTGGGCAACCAGACCGACTGGAAGAACAACAAGTTCAACAAGGAGGTCGGCTTCAACAAGGAGAAGGAGCTGAAGCCCAGCTCCGCCGACAGCGGCTTCACCCAGGCGAAGAAGGACAAGCTGAGCCGCGCGCAGACGGCCGGCGACCTCCTGGGCGCCGCGGGCGTGAAGAAGGAGTGGAAGTCGGAGTTCAATCACATCAAGGAGAACAACACCTCCAAGACCCCGGGCACCTTCGTGGGCTCGCGCGTGGGCACCTCCGGCTCGCAGAGCTTCAGCGTGGGCGCGGATGGCGTGAACGCCGCCTACAACCGCGAGGCCAAGGCTGGCCTGTATGCGGAGAAGACGGGCAAGACGACGGGCAAGTATGGCGAGGCCTCGTACAAGGCCGGCGCGCAGCTCGAGGCCAAGGCCAGCGTCGACGCGAAGGGCAAGCTCAACACCAACGGCCTGGACGCCAGCGTCTCCGCGAAGGCCAGCGCCTCCGCCGAGGTGAACATCAGCGGCAAGGCGCAGACCAAGAGCGTCAAGGTCGCGGGCGTGGACCTCAACGCCTCCGTCGAGGGCAAGGCCAAGGCGTCCGCCGAGGTCTCCGCCGAGGCCACCGGCAAGGTGAAGGTCACGCGCAACCCGCCCACGGCCATCGCCGAGGGCACGGTGGGCGCCTCCGCGGTCGCCAAGGTCGAGGGCGAGGTCAAGGCCTCGGCCGGCCCCTTCGCGGTGAAGGCCAGCGCGTACGCGAGCGCCGGCGCCGAGGCGAAGGCCACGGGCGTCATCGGCTACGAGGACGGCAAGCTGAAGATTGGCGGCAGCGCGGGCGCGGCGCTCGGCCTGGGCGCGGGCGCGTCGGCCACGGTGGAGATCGACGTGAAGCAGGTCGGTGAGATGGCGAAGAACACGGCGGTGGCCGTGGCCGACGCCAACCACGACGGCAAGCTCGGCCTCGACGACGCCAAGGCCATCGCGAGCAGCGCGAAGAAGAAGGTCCTCGGCTGGATCGGCCTCTAAGCCATTCACTCCACGCACCCGCTCGTCTTCTCCGAGCGGGTGAGGAATACTCCCGCCCATGGCCCAGAGTGACCTGTACCGCCGTGGGTATGAGCAGCTGAAGGCTGGGAATTACGAAGAGGCCAAGCGCCTCTTCCGCGAGAACGAGGCCGCGTCCGGCACCACCGCCGCGACGCAGGCCCTTCTGAAGCAAGCCGACGCGAAGCTGCGCGAGGGCGACCTGAAGCAGGCCGCCACCCTCTTCGACCAGGTCCTCGACCGCAATCCGTCCATCCCCGAGGTGTACCAAGGCCTCGCGCGCATCAGCCTCTTCACGGGCGACGGCGACTCGGCCCGCGTGCACGCCACCGCCGCGGTGCGCCTGGGCCCCGGCCAAGGACTGTCGTGGACGCTGATGGGCCTGGTGCACGAGGCCGCGGGCGAGGTGGAGACCGCGCTCCAGCACCTGCAGAAGGGCGCGGAGCTGTCTCCCACGGTGTTCCTGTGCCAGTTCAACCTGGGCCGCGTGCTCGCCGCCGCGGGACGGGGCGCGTGGGGAATCCTGCCGCTCAAGCAGGCCACCGAGCTGGAGCCGAACAACCCGGACGGCTTCTACACGCTGGGCATGGCTTACAAGCAGACGCGCCAGTTCGAGAACTCGCTGCGCGCCTTCGAGAAGGCCCGCGACCTGGCGCCCACCAACGTGGACATGTGGGCCACGCTCGCGGACGTGCTCTTCGAGCTGAAGGAGTACAAGGCCGCGCGCGACGTGCTGGACCACGGGCTCGCGCGCTGTGGCGACCATCCGGCCCTGCTGGAGAAGGCGCTCGCCGCGTCGATGATGCTCTCCGACACCGAGGCCGGCGTGGGCTACGTGGAGCGCGAGCTGAAGGTCGCGCCCAACTACGAGCAGGCCTGGCTGAACCTCGCCAACCTGACGCTGCTGGAGAAGGACTTCGAGCGCAGCGAGCAGGCCGCGCGCGAGCTGCTCAAGCGCAACCCCAAGAGCTGGGAGGCGTACTTCCACCTGGGCAACCTCTTCGAGGCCGTGCCCGTGGAGAAGGAAGCCGAGGACGCGTACCGCAAGGCGGTGGAGCTGGCGCCGGACAACTGGAAGCCGCTCACCAACCTCGCCGGCCTGCTCATCCAGATGAACAACCCGGCGAAGAACGCCGAGGCCGTTCCGCTCCTGGAGAAGGCGCTGAAGGTCGCGCCAGCGGGCGACTGGACCGTGATGTACAACCTGGCGCTCGCGCACACCAAGCTGGGACAGCGTGACCGCGCCATGGAGCTGGCCCGCCGCATCCAGCAGGAAGCGCCCGCGGGGAACGACATGGCCGAGCAGGCGCGGCGGCTCGAGTCCAACCTGAAGGAAGCGGCGGCGCGCTCCCGCTGACGCGCGCCACCGAATGCGAGCCGAGGCCCGCGGCTACTTCGCGGGCTTCACGAACTTGAGCGCGAAGCGGTCACCGGTGCCACGGCGCGCGCCGGCCGCGCTCGGGCTCGCGCTCCAGTCGCGCGTGTCCTCGGGGTTGCGCCACGCCGCGCTCTCGCCCGCGAGCTGGAAGCCCGCCGCGAGCACCTCGGCGCGCACGGCCTGCTCGTCAATGCGGTGCAGCGTCTGCACGTCCGCGACGCCCGTGCCCGCCTTCGCGCTGGAGTCGATGACGACGTAGACGCCGCCGGGCTTGAGCGACTGGAAGATGGTCGCGTTCATCTTGGCGCGGTCGGTCCCCGTCCAGACGGTGTCGTGGTAGATGGCGTTGCTCACCACCGCGTCCAGGCCCGTCGCCTCGGGCGGCAGCGGCGAGTCGAGCTCGCGGTCCACGCGCACCACGCGCTGGTTGATGGGGCGCGCCAGCCGCTCGCTCCACGGATTCTCCGCGAAGCGCTCCAGCACCCACTTCGGATTGTGGCCATAGACGACGCCCTCGGGGCCCACCGCGCGGGCGAGCAACTCCGTGGTGTATCCGCCGCCCGCCATCACCTCGGCGACCTTCATGCCGGGCCGCACGCCGATGAACTCCAGCATCTCGGCCGGGTGACGGCCGGCGTCCAGGGCGCGGTCCGCGTCGAGCCGATCCGCCGCATCGACGATGGCGCGCGCCGAGGACGCGACGGACGCCGTGGTGACGGGGGTGGACGCATCGGGCGAGGCGGTGTGGGCACACCCCGCGAGGGAGAGACAGGCAGTGAGCAGGAAGAAGCGCATGGGGCCTCCTCTTAGCCTCAAGCCCCGCGCGCCGCTGGGGAAACCACGCGCCATGCGGATGTCCTTTCCCGACACGCGGCGGGCCCCTGGGGTGGCAGGCGACCACGGCACTGTTCAATCCCCTGGAGACGTACTGCACGAAACCAGCACGGACGGAATCCCGTGCGCCATCGCGCCTGCGGCCCGCCGAGGCGTCTGGTACGTGTGGTGACATGAAGCTCACGCGGCTGGAGATCCATGGCTACCGCGAGGTCGCGCCCGGGACGGTGCTCACGTTCGGGCCCGCGCACAACCTGGTGCTGGGTGACAACGGCACGGGCCGCACCACGCTGCTGGAGCTCATCTCCCAGGTGCTGCGCGCGGACTTCTCCACGATGCGCCACGAGCCCTTCTCGCTCGCGTGGCGCGTGGAGCTTCCTGGCATGACGCTGGACATGGTCGTGCGCAACCTGCCCGCCACGCCGGACGCAGTGACCGTGCCCGTCGTCACGCCGCGCCTCGCGCTCGCGCTGCCGCCCTCCGAGCCCGACACCGGACTGCACCCCTACCTGGAGGCCGATGTCCGGCTCTCCGGCCCGGACACGCGGCTGCGCGTGCGCGCAGATGCCTCGGGGCTGGGCTGCGAGGTGGATGGCGTGTCGGTCTGGTCGCGAGGCATGCACTGGTCCGTGTTGGACCGCACGGTGTGGACGCTGCTCTTCATGGGCGCGCAGTACATCGACCGCGGCCTGCGCGAGCGGCTGCGCGAACTCCTGCGCCGCACGTTCCTCCTGTCGCCGTCGCGCTTCGACGAGGCGCTCGGGACGTTCGAGCGCATTGGCACGCATCGCTACGCGATGGAGTCGCACGGCGACGACGTGTTCCCCTTGGGGCTCATGGCCCTGCCCACGTGGCTGCCGGGCTGGCTGCGCCGGCAGGTGGAGCGTGAGCCTCCGCGCGAGGCGCTGGAGTTCGCCCACGATGAGCTGGAGCGGAACTTCCTGGCGCGGTTCGTGGAACTGGCGGGGTTCGCCTCGGGGACGATGCGGGTGGAGGTGCTGGAGCGACGCGACTACGAGGATGGAGGGAGGCTGGCCTTCGGTCGCTTCAGCTTCCGCTTCACGCGGCGGGATGGCACCACGCGGAGCCAGGAGCAGCTCGGTCACGGGCAGAAGCGACTCTTGTCCTTCCTGTACTACCTGGACGTGAACGAGGACTTCGTCATCGCGGACGAGCTGCCCAACGGCTTGCATCCCCGTCACGTCGCGACCTGCGTGGACGAGCTGGGCGCGCGACAGGCCTTTCTCACCAGCCAGAACCCGCTGTTGCTCGAACACGTCACGTTCCGCTCGGCCCAGGACCTGCGCCGCTCCGTCATCCACTGCGCGGTGGAGCAAGGCCCCGGCCCCGAGCGTCTGCGCTGGAGTCAGCCCGACGCGGACGTGGCTACCCGCCTCTTCCCCCCGTGGTGCGATGCTCCTCATGGTCGCGGCGCATTGCTGCGCACCCATGGCCTCGGGTGACTCGGCACGAGTAGCCTCGGGCCATGTCCGACACCTTCGCGTTCACCTCCCAGGTCCCCTTCGAGCGCACGCACCCGACCACGCTCGCGGTCTATTGCTCGGATGGGCGATTCACCGAGGCGGTCGAGGATCTCGCCGCGCACCTGGGACATGCGCGCATCGACACGCTCACCCTCCCCGGCGGTCCCGGGCTGCTCAACCGCTGGGTGGCGGATTATCTGGAGAGCGACGTGGTGGCGCGCGCCGCGGAGTTCCTCATCCGGGGCCACCACATCACCGAGGTCCTCCTGCTGGCCCACGAAGGCTGTGGCTACTACCAGGCGCGCCACGGTGCGCTGGGCCCGGAGTTCGTCGCGAAGCAGCAGCTCGACGACCTCCGCTTCGGCGCGGAGGAGCTGCGCAAGGCGCACCCCGGCATCCGCGTGCGGCTCTTCCTCGTCCGTCCCCGCGACGCGCGAATCCACTTCGAGGCGGTGTCGCTGGAGGGCGACGCAGCCGGTGCCTCCGCGTCCCCCTGAGTGGGGTGCGGCGTGAAGTCGCTCACCAGCTCATGAGGCCAAGCTGGACCGAGCCCCACATTCCAAGCGCGCAGACCGCGCCAACGGCAAGCGCGAGCCATCCCAGTCGCACGCGCTGATGCCGCGTGCGTCCCCGGAGACAGAACAGCCCGACGACGGTGCCCAGCAGGGCACCAGTGGGGGTGCCCAGGACCAACCCCATAAGGCCGGGGAGCCCGTGGGGATCCGAGTCGATGGCCTTGTCGATCACCACGCCAACCGTGAGCCCGACCGAGCCGCCGGAGAGCAAGAACGCGACGACGAGGAACGCCGCGCTCGCCAACGAAACGCCCAGCTGGGTGGACACGGAGACAGACGGAGATGCGGGCTCAGTGGGCATGGGTGTGAACGCTCGTGAGGACAGAGGTCAGACAGCGCCGCGCGTCGAGACACTACCCCACGGAACCTCAATCGGCTCTAAGGTGCCGGCCGTGTCTCGCGCGGAACGACTGCTCGACCTGCTTCAACACCTCCGACGTCAGCGAGGCCCCGTCAGCGGCTCCACCTTGGCGGAGGAGTTGGGCGTCAGCCTGCGCACGCTCTACCGGGACATCGCCAGCCTCCAGACCCAGGGCGCTCGCATCGAGGGAGAGCCCGGCTTCGGCTACGTCCTGCGCCCGGGCTTCACCCTGCCCCCGCTGATGTTCTCCGAGGAGGAACTGGAGGCGCTGGTGCTCGGCTCGCGCTGGGTGGCGCACCGAGCGGACGGACGCCTGGGGCGCGCGGCGAGCGACGCCCTCGCCAAGATTGCCGCCGTGCTGCCCGCCGACCTTCGCGAGGAGCTGGAGTCCACGACCCTGCTCGTGGGCCCGGGAGACCCCATCATCGCGGGAGACATCGACCTGGGCGCCCTGCGCCGAGCCATCCGCGAGGAGCGCAAGGTCGTCATCTCCTACCGCGACAAGACAGACGCCCCGAGCACCCGGACCCTCTGGCCCTTCGCCGTGGGCTTCTTCGACCGCGTGCGAGTCATCGTCGCGTGGTGCGAGCTGCGCGAGGGCTTCCGCCACTTCCGGGTGGACCGCATCAGCACCCTGGAAACCACCGAGACGCGCTACCCCCGGCCCCGTCGGGAACTCCTGCGCACCTGGTTCGAGTCCGAGCGCATCCCACCCCAGTAGCCCGTGCGCGCTGCTGACAGAAACTGACAGCAGCGTCCCCTATGAGTCGTTTCACCGAACGCGGCGAGCCCGCCTCGGCCGACGGGGCTTTTCCCGTCGAGCGCACCGGAAACGACTTCATGGCCACGCCCAACTTCATCCTGCTCTACGTCGACAACCCCACCGCCAGCGCCGCCTTCTACGCGAACCTCCTGGGCCAGCCGCCCGTCGAGGCCTCCCCCACCTTCGCCATGTTCGCGCTGCCCTCCGGGTACATGCTGGGCCTCTGGGCCAGGCATACCGTGGAGCCCGCTGCCAGCGGCACGGTGGGCGGCAGCGAGCTGGCCTTCACCGTCCCGGACGCCGACGCCGTCCGGGCATGGCACGCGGACTGGAAAGGCCGAGGACTCCCCATCGCCCAGGCCCCCACCGAGATGGACTTCGGCCACACCTTCGTCGCGCTCGACCCGGACGGGCACCGCCTCCGCGTCTTCGCGCCGGGTGCGCCGTGAGTCAGGGCTGGCTGGCGGTGGCCTCCGAGGAGCACGTCCTCCGAGGCCGCCAAGGCGGCTTCATGCAGGTCTGCCACGGCAAGGGAGCGCCACTGCGACGCCTCCATCCGGGAGACCGGGTGGTCTATTACTCGCCCACGGTGACGTTTCAGGGAAAGGACACGCTCCAGGCCTTCACGGCGCTCGGCATCGTGAAGGCAGGCGAGCCCTACCGCTTCGACATGGGCGGCGGCTTCATCCCTTTCCGCCGAGACGTGAGCTGGTTGGCGGCGAGAACCGCACCCATCCGCCCGCTCTTGGATGTCTTGGATTTCTCAGCGGGCATGCGCAACTGGGGCTATCGCCTGCGCGGCGGCTTGATTCCTCTCAGCGAGCACGACCTGGCGCTCATCTCCTCCGCGATGGGAGCGCCCGGCTCCAGCATGCTGACTCAGGAACGAGAGATGGCGTCCTCGAGCAGCCCCTGGATGTAGAAGACTTCGGTGATACGCTCCGCGAGGAAATGCCATATCAGCACGGCAGCGAGGGCTCCCAGCAAGGAGCCCGTTGCCAATCCCCTGGACGTCACTGGAATTCGCGGAGACACAACGCGCCAGGCAAACAGAGTCACGGCAAGGAGCACGGGCCACCACACGAAAGCCGAATACAGCCACGACTCCGCGTCGCAAGGAAGCGCGTCCCAGGCAGTCGGAAGAAAGAACAGCCGCCCCAACACCCAGGCCCCCCCGATGTTTCGAAGCAACTCTGCCATTACAATGGCGGTCCAGACGGGAGACGCAACGCCACGCCGCAAAGTGTCTCTGATTTTGTGCGCACAGAGTCCCACCACGGCGACGATCCCCACGAAGGAGCCGCCAACAATGGGCATGCAGCCTCCACTCTCTAAAACTAGGTAGTCGTCGAGCGGTAGCCAGCGCCACAACGAGACCCTAATGATCGCCTCACCAAAAATGACGAGGCCCGCGACAACAAAAGCAACAAGCCCCAGTACACGGGGCGAGGCAAGGCCGGCAGGAGAACAGGCTGAGCCACATGAACCATGCGCGACACGATAGCGCAGGCCCCGGCCCGCGCCCTCCTCCATGACGAAGGAGGGCGCGTGGGGCGTGACTACTTGTTCTTGCTGTACTCGCGGCTCGCGATGACGCCCTGGACCTCCGCCAGCGCGCGGGCTCCCGAGGCGGACTCCAGCGCCTTCTCGGCGATGGTCTGCACCTGGCGCTTCGCCTCCGCCAGCTCGGCCTGGAGGGCCTGGAGCGCCGCGGCCTGACGCACGTTCGTCTCCTTCAGCGAGGACACCTCCATCCCCGCCACGCGCTGCGCCGTCTCCGCGTCCTTCTGCGCCAGCGTGAACTTCAACTCCCACTCCGACTTCACCCGGTTGCCGACAATCGCCGAGGCCGCATCCACCTCGCGCTTCGTCACCGCCGGGAAGTCCGCCACCTGCTTGCGCAGGTCCGTCAATTCCTTCTCACGCAGAGCCAGCGCCTCCTCACGCGTGGCCCAGTCCTTCTCCAGCTTCTCCTTGCGGTCGCGCTCCTGGGCCGACTGCTGCCGCAGCACCTCCTGGAACGCGTCCTGCTCCTTCTTGCGGTGGAGCTGGATGTCATAGACATACGCCTCGTCGGACCGCTTGCGCGCGACCTCGGCCGCCTCTCGCTCCGCCGTCAGCTCGGCCTGGAAGCGCGCGCGGGACTCCGCCGCCTCCTTCTGCATCCGCTCCAGCTCCACGTGCAGGTCCGCCTTGCGCCGGTCGTACTCGGCCACCAGCACGTCGATGGCACTCGCGGCCACGTCTCGGCCATGCAGCGCCGCCAGCTCCTCGGTCTTCAGCCGGATGGCCTCATCCAGCTTCTTCAGCTCCTCCACGAGCGAAATCACCTGCTCGTTGATGCCACCGAGCGTCTTGTTGATGGTGAGCCCCGCCTCGGTCACCTTCTTCACGGCTGACTCGGCCGTGAGCCCCGCCACGCCCGTCAGCACGCTGCGCGCGTGGGTATTCCGAGCGTCCTGCTCCTTCGACGGAATGACAGGCTTGTTTCGAACCTTGCGAGACATGTCATCAAAAGCAGCCTTGGTCTCCTCGGTAGAACGATTGCGCGCGGCCATGGAATCCTCCAGGTATGGGAATGGTGTGGGAATGGGATGGCCTGCGAGCGCCGCTTGGGCGCCGCCCCCTCTCGGCTGGCCATGCGAGAGTTCTACCCTTCAGGTCTGACATTGCCGGCCGCGAGAACCGCCAGGCCAGGGCCCTCCGTCCCCCATCGCGCCGCGCCCCTCTGAGGCGCTCCGCGCACCCGCCTAGCCCTCCGGAGAAGGGTGCTCAACCTGGACGATTGGACCAAGGAAACGGAGTTTCGCACATGGCTCGTCCGAACCCTCCGGACTACTCATGCGCCATCGAAAGGGAGTCACTCACCGGCCCTTCATGGCGAAGGGCGTGGACTCCACCGAGGCAGAAAATGATCGTCGTGACCGGAGCCAATGGAAATGTCGGCAGCGCGCTGGTGCGGAATCTGCGGCGAGCAGGCCACGCCACCCGGGCCGTGACGCGGGACGCGAAGCGGACGGTGGTGCCCGAGGGCACCGAGGTCGTGACCGGCGACCTGACGAAGGCGGAGTCCCTGCGGCCCGCGCTGCAAGGGGCACAGGCGCTGTTCCTCCTGATGACCGCGGGCGACGTGGCCAACCGCGTGGACCTGCCCGCCGTGCTCGCCCTGGCGCGCGAAGCGGGGGTGAAGCGCGCGGTGGTGGTGTCCTCCCTCCTCGCTGGCACGCATCCCCACACCGTGCCGGGCGGCGGCGCCCTCATGGGGGAGCAGCTCGTGCGGGAGAGCGGGCTGGAGTGGACGATTCTGCGGCCCTGGGAGTTCGCCTCGAATGTGATGGCCTGGGTGCCCTCCATCCAGGCCGAGGGCGTCGTGCGCGTGGTCACCTCGGGTCTGGCCTCCGCGGCGGTGCACCCCGGTGACATCGCCGACGTGGCGTTCCACGCGCTCACCGAGCCGGGCCACGCGGGCGCCATCTACCCGCTCACCGGGCCCCAGGCGCTCACGCCCCAGCAGAAGGTCCACGCCCTCAGCGTGGCCCTCGGCCGGGAGCTGACCTTCGTCGACCAGAACGACACCCAGGCGCTCGCCGAGATGGCAAAGCACGCCCCGGACGCGGACTCCGTGAAGCTGATGATTCCGGGCGTCTGCGGCCTCGAGAGCCCCGCGTATGTCCCCACGATGGAGCGAATCGCGGGCACTCCGGCCCGCACCTTCCAGCAGTGGGCCCAGGAGCACGTGAGCGCCTTCCGTCTGGCTCGGGCGGCGTGAGCAGTCATTGCCTACTCTCCCGGGGCGGCACGACCCCTCCGCCTCGGGAAAGCGTCTGTTCACTCCTCAACAAGGACCGATTCTGAACACTCTCGCGGGATTGAGAAATGCACTCATTTCCTGCTTAGCGTGTCTCGCCTGGTGCAACGTCGCTCCATTCTCGGAGCGCCGTCGAGCACGAGGGGGGAGCTGGTCATGAAGCTGGGAATCACGATGCTGCGTGCAGTGGTGGCGGTGTCCGCGGTGCTGGCCCTGGGGGCCTGCGGTTCGGTGCCCTCGGATGACGCCTCGATGACGGGAGACGAGTCCCTGATGGAGTCCAAGGCGAACCTGGGGAGCTGCCCGGGCTATGACTCCTGCGCCAATTTCTCGCCCTGGTACGAGATCAACGCGAACGCCTACTGCGACGTCGCGGGGTCCTGTGGCTATGTGTGGGCTTGTGACAACGAGTGCATTGGCGGCGGCCAGGAGCCCGCCAAGGTGAAGGAGGGCAGCGACCCGAGCTTCATCCCGTCCTGCCCCTGCGGCAACGCCTACCGCCAGCCCAAGCCCGCCACGTACGGCCTCCAGGAGCGCTACCGCTACTGCTACAATCAGGCTGGCCAGGGCTGCACCGACTACGAGCACCAGTACGCCGTCCACGCCTGCGGCTGCTGAAGCACGCCGCCGAGCCCCCGCTCCTCCTCCCAGGGGGAGCGGTCCACTCGATTCAAGACCGCATCTGTCCGTGACCGGACAGTGGTGAATGCCCGACAGACTGCTCTCTTGATGGGGCAATCTCATTCACCCCTAATCTGGCTTCCTCCTGTCGCCGCGCATCGTCCTCGAGGCGCCCGCTGGCATGGGGAAGGAACGGCTCATGAAGGCAGGAATGACGTTGCTGCGAGCGGTGGCGGCGGTGTCCTTGGTGTTGGCGTTGAGCTCCTGCGGAGACGTGCCCCCACCGGACGCGGCACAGCCCAGCACTCGCCAGGATGAGCTGGTCGCAGAGGCCGTGCCTCTCCCGCTCCCTGCCGGCTGCCTCATCACCTCCCTGGATACAGACCATGACGGCATCTGTGACATCGTCGAGGCGGTGTTGGGCACCGATCCCAACAAGGCGGACACCGATGGGGACAACCTGAGCGACTACGTCGAATCATTCGGCTTCGGCGGCTTGGATTTGAGTGCCCTCGGCGCCAACGCGCGCAAGAAGGACATCTTCGTGGAGGTGGACTACTACCCCGGCCTCCAGCCCTCCCAGGCGCTGCTGAACAGCGTGATCACGGCGTTCGCCAACGCGCCGGTGAACAACCCGAATGGGACCACGGGCATCAACCTGCACCTGGTGTTGGATCAGCAGATCGCCGCCGCGGATGCGGACCAGGACTTGAATCCGGTCTGGACCGACTTCGACACCATCAAGGCCAAGTATTTCTCCGCGAACCGTGCGCCGTACTTCCACTACATGCTGTTCGCGAACCGCTACAACGGAGGCAACTCCAGCGGCATCTCGCGCGGCATTCCCGCGCATGACTTCGTGGTGACCCTGGGCTTCGTGGGAGGCGTGACCGATCTGGCGCTGGCGGGCACCCTCATGCACGAGCTGGGGCACAACATCGGCCTGCGCCACGGCGGCAATGACGACTCCAACTACAAGCCCAACTACCTGAGCATCATGAACTACGAATACCAGTTCTATGGGTTCGTCATTGACCGCATCGGTGGCACGCTCGACTACTCACGCGTGAAGGTGGCCGCCTTCGACGAGAGGACCGTCAGCGAGACGACCGCGTTCGCGCCCGTGGCCCCGACCACGGAGGCTGACCTCTCTCGCATTGGAGGGATCCGCGTCAACGGCGTCTCGGTGTTTGGCCATGCCGACACCGACCTCGACTTCAATAACAACATCAACATTGACCCCGGCACCTACGCCCTGGACTTCAACCGCAGCGGCTCCGCCACGGATGTCTTCCCGGCGTCGCAGAATGACTGGTTGGCGCTGCTCTTCGATGGCGGCGGCACGATTGGCTTCGCCGCGCCGGGCGTCTCGCGGAGCCTGGGGCGCGCGGAGCCCTTCCTCGTGGCCCCCGAGAAGATGGAGCCCTGCCTCACGGTGGATCCGAAGCACGCCCCGTAAGCACGCCGCCCCTCACTGACGCGCCGAATCCCACCGCCGGGGGCCTGCACGGGCCCCGGCGGTCGTGTCTGTCCAAGCGCATCGACCCGAACGGTGGGCTCGCTCGAGGCGGATGCCCATCTGTCCATGAGTGGACGCTGATAGATGCCCAACACACTGTGGTCTTGATAGGGCAACCTCATTCACGCCTAATCTGAAATTCCCGTGTCGCCGCGCCTCATCCTCGGGGCGCCTGCTGGCACGGGAAGGAACAGACCCAAGAAGGTAGGAATGACGTTGCTGCGTGCGATGGCGACGGTGTCCGCGGTGTTGGCTTTGAGCGCCTGTGGCGCGATGCCGGGCGACGAGAACGCGCCCCTGGGCGATGACTCCGTCGTGGAGTCCAAGGCCGCGCTGGGGAGCTGCCCTGGCTATGATTCCTGTGCCGCGTTCTCGCCGTGGGTCGACGTCCCTGGGACCACCACGTGCACCGAGGACACGTCGTGTGGCTATACCTGGGTTTGCGGCTCGTGTTTCGCGGGCGGGGCGCAGGATGAGCTGAAGGACAACACCGACCCGAGCTTCATCCCCCAGTGTCCCCCCGGCTCGTGCCCGCAGACCGTGGGCAAGCCCGCCAAGTACGTCCAGCAGACCCGCTACCGCGTCTGCTACAACCCGGCCGGCCAGAGCTGCACGGACCGCGAGTACCAGACCGGCGCGAAGGTCGCCTGCGGCTGCTGAACCCTCCCCGGGGCCCCTCAGCGCACCGGCTCGAAGAAGCGCTCGGCGCGCAGCCCCGTGCCCTTGAAAAGACTGCTCAACAGGCCGTCATACCCCCATGACAGCCAGACAATCATGGCCTTGCCTTTGATGTGGCCATCGGGGACGTAGGCAGGCACCACGGGACCGCCCAGGCCGTAGCGGCTGTCCAGGCTGTTGTCGCGATTGTCCCCCGCGACGAAGACGTGGCCCTCGGGAACGACATACGGGCCTTCGTGCGCTCGGGCCGGCGGGCGCACGGGGTTCTGAAGCGCGGCGTGTGTCACCCCCGACAGGTGCTCGCGGTACAGCACGAGGTGCTCCTCGAACCACGCCCCGCTCTCCTCGGCGCGGTTGTGCACGACCGAGTTCGCGGACTCGAGTTCGCGCGGCTGTGGCTGCCCGTTGATGACCACTCCGTCGTCGACGAACTCGACCGTATCGCCCGGAACGCCGACCACGCGCTTGATGAGGTCCGTGGAGGTGTCCACCGGATTGTTGAAGACAATCACGTCACCCCGCGCCGGCGCTCGGACGATGCGGAAGGGCACCACATTGAGCAGCGGGATGCGCACGCCGTAGATGAACTTGTTGATGAAGACCTGATCTCCAAGCTGGAGCGTGGGCAACATCGAGCCCGAGGGAATCCGATACGGCTCGATGATCACGGTCCGGATGAGCAGCGCGATGAAGAGCGCCTTCGCGATGCCCACGAGAAAGCTGCCCGCGAAGGGTCGGCGCTGCGCGCCCCAAAGCTCGGTGGCGAGCCCGTCCAGCACCTTCACCTCGGCTCGAAGCGTGTCCGCATGGTCCGCGATCGACGCGGCCTCCACGCGCAAGGCGTGCTCCAGGAGGCGCTCGACGGCGGGCGCGGGCAACGAACCGGCTCCACGCGACAGCAGGCGCTCCACCTCGGCGATGAGTTCGCTCGCGTCGTGCCTCGGCTGAAGCAGCGCCCGCGCCTTCGCGGACACCTGACGCCAGCCCCACAGCGCGACGCTGGCGAGCACCATCGCCAGCCCCCAGCCCCGCATCACGGGCTGGGCCCACGCGGCGGTCTCGGGGAGGGACTCGATGAGCGCCACGTCCAGCACGAAGGCGATACCCAACAAGGACAAGGGCGCCCAGGGGCTCGTCAGCAGCTCGCGCCGCAGGTGCTGGCGCCTCGCGGCGTGCTGGGCGGGGGTGCGCCGGGCCGCGAGCGTGGCGGACGGTTTCTCGAAGGGACGGGCCGTGTTCATGGGCGAGGGCTGCTCCGAAAGACTTCCTTGAGGAGGGACGAGCCACCCCCCACCCCGAGCCGCCTCGCTTCATAGCCCAGGCGAAGTCCAGGAATCCCGGCGACGCGGCGCATGCCCGCCCGCGTCATGAGCCCTGGAGTCGCATTGGACCAAGGAATCGGACGCCGACCGTTGTAGGAGACGACACGCGCCACGTGGACGTGGGAAGGGACGAGGGGGCACATGGGGCTCGCGTACGACGGCCTGGTCATCGGCACTGGCTTTGGAGGAGCGGTGGCCGCGTGCCGGCTGGCCCAGGCGGGCCTGTCCGTGCGCGTCCTGGAGCGCGGGCGCCGCTATCCGAAGAACGCCTTCCCTCGTGACTGGTCCAACCCGCTCAACGGCTGGCTGTGGCAGCACGAGCAGGGCCTCTTCGACGTGAAGCTCCTGCCGGGGATGAGCATGGTGCAGGCGGCGGGCTACGGCGGCGGCTCGCTCATCTACGCCAACGTGCACCTGCGCCCACCCGCGGAAGCGTTCGCCTCGGACTGGCCCGAGGGCTATGGCCGCGCCGAGTTGGATCCGTACTACGACCTGGTCGCGTACATGCTGGACCTCCAGCCCATCACCGCGCGCGCGGGCGAGCTGCCCACCAAGACGCGGCGCATGCGGGAGGTGGCGCGCGCGCTCGGTCGTGAGGCGCAGTTCTTCCACCCCGACCTCGCGGTCAACTTCACGCCCGCTCGCGAGACGGTGCTCAACAAGTTCAACGTCCCGCAGGAGGGCTGCAACCTCTGCGGCGAATGCGACATCGGCTGCAACGTCCACGCGAAGAACACGCTGGACCTCAACTACCTCGCCGTCGCCGAGCAGCGCGGCGCCGAGGTGACGACGCAGGCCGAGGTCACCCGCATCGAGCCGCTGTCCCCGGGCTATCGCGTCACGTACACGGACCACGCCGCGGGCGGCGTCTCGCGCACCGTGGACGCGCGCCGCGTCTTCCTCTGCGCGGGCGCGGTCAACACCACCGAGCTGCTGCTGCGCTGCCGCGATGCCTGGGGCACGCTGCCTCGGCTGAGCGAGCGGCTCGGCTGCCGCTACTCGGCCAACGGAGACTTCCTCGCGTTCGCCTTCGACACGCGCGAGATGTGGGACCCCGCCCAGGGCCCCACCATCACCACCAGCCTCGTGGTGGACCAGGGCCAGGACGCGGACAGGACGTGGTTCCTCTTCCAGGAGGGCGGCCACCCGTCGCAGATCGCCGGTCTGCTGCACCTCATGGCGCCGGGACATGACGGGCCGGTGCCCTCGGACGCGCTCCAGGCCGAGTTGGTGAAGGCGCTGCGGCTGCGCTCCCGCGACCTGGCCTCCATCGATGCGCAAGCCGGTCGCTTCCAGGCTGTGTTCCTCGCCATGGGGCGAGACAAGGGCAACGGCAAGCTGTCCCTCTCCTCCCTCACGCGCGAGCTGGAGGTGAAGTGGGACGTGCCCGGCAACCTGCCCCTGTATCGAACGCAGGAGCAGCTCTGCGAGGACGTGGCGCGCGCCTTGGGCGGACGCGCGGCCTACAACCCGCTCTGGTCGCGGCTGCACATCCCCGTGTCCGTGCACAACCTGGGCGGCTGCGCCATGGCCGAGGAGCCCGCGTACGGCGTCCTCACGCCCGAGGGTGAAGTGCATGGCCATCCCGGCCTGTACGTGCTCGATGGCGCGGCGCTGCCCGCCAGCACGGGCGTCAACCCGTCCTCCACCATCGCCGCCGTGGCCGAGCGCAACGTCGAGCGCGCCATCCGCTCGGCGCTCGGCCAACCGAACTGGACCGCGCCCGAGCGTGCCCCCGCGCCGCTCACCTCGGCCCTGCGCGTGACGCCGCCGCGCGTGGTGCCCCGCATCGACCCCATGGCATCCGTGGTGATTCCCAAGGGCGGCACCCCGCCCTCTCCCACCCCCGTGGTGGGCCTGCGCTTCACCGAGCGGATGCGGGGCTTCGTCTCCGCGGGACACCTCCCCGTGGACGACTACGCGGGCGCGGAGCGCGCGGGGCAACGCGCGCATACCGTGGCCGACTTCACCGTCACCATCAGCGCGCTCAACCTGGACCGCTTCCTCGCGGAGCCCACCCACGCGGCGCTCGCGCAGGGCACCGTGCATGTGCACGGCCTCACCCCGCCCGAGGGCGCGACGGTGGAGCACGGCCTCTTCAACCTCTTCGTGGACGCGACCGGGTTCTACGAGCGGCGCATGCTGTACCTGCTGCCCTTCACCGGGACGGATGGCCAGCCGTATCTGCTGGACGGCTTCAAGGACGTGAAGGACCACGGCGCCTTCGACGTGTGGGGCGCCACCGCCACGCTCCACACCGTCATCCGCCGAGGCCACACGCGCGGCGGACCCGTGGTGTCCAGTGGCATCATCCGCCTGCACCTGCCGGACTTCATGCGGCAGGTCACCACCTTCGAGGTGCTCGGCACCTCCTCCCCCGTGGCCCAAGCGGATGCGCTGCGGCGCTTCGGGGCCATGTTCATGGGCTCGTTGTGGGACGTCTTCGTGCGTCCCCGAATGGAATAGGAGACGCGCGACGTGGTGATGGCAACGCGGTACGACGTGGTGGTGGTGGGCTCTGGCTTCGGCGGATCCATCAGCGCCCTGCGCCTGGCGCAGGCCGGCAAGTCGGTGGCGGTGCTGGAGCGCGGGCGGCGCTATCCCCCCGGCCAGTTCCCCCGAGACGTCACGCAGCCGGACTCGCTCCTGTGGCGTCACGCATCGCGCCCGAGCGCCCAGGGCCTCTACGACGTGCGCTTCCTGTCTGGCATGGGCACCGTGACGGCCAGTGGCGTGGGCGGCGGCTCGCTCATCTACGCCAACATCCACGTGCGCCCGGATGCCGTCGTGTTCCAGGACCCGCGCTGGCCGCGCACGTGGACCCGCGACGCGCTGGAGCCCTACTTCGACAAGGTCGCGCGCGAGCTGCGCCTGTCGCCTGTTCCCGAGTCCATCCATCTGCCCAAGCGCGAGGCGTTCAAGCGCGCCGCGAACCAGATGGGCCGCCCCACGTTCGACCCGCCCGAGGCCGTGTCCTGGACGGAGCCCTCGGCCCCCGGCCGCAAGCCCTGTCAGCTCTGCGCCGAATGCGAGTTCGGCTGTCAGCACGGCGCGAAGAACACGATGGACCTCACCTACCTGGCGCGCGCCGAGGCGCTGGGCACCACCGTCCTGCCTCGCACGCAGGTGTCCCACGTCGAGCCCGTCACGGGCGGCTACCGCGTGCACGCCACCGACCTGGCCACGGGCGAGCCTCGCGTCGTGGAGGGCACCCGCGTGGTGCTGTCCGCCGGCACGCTGGGCACGGTGGAGATACTGCTGCGCAGCCGCGACCGGGCGCGCACCCTGCCCCGCGTCAGCGCGCGGCTGGGCCATGGGTATTCAGGCAACGGAGACTTCCTCGGCTCGCTCCAGAACGCGCGGGAGGACCTGCAGCCATGGGTGGGGCCCGACGTGGCCACGGTGATGAAGTTCTTCGACGCCGAGCCGCGCTTCACGATGGTGACGGCCACCTTCAACAAGCCCGTCACCGAGGTGCTCGCGGGCATGGGCCAGCCGAGGCTCGGGCCCTTCCAGGGCATCGGCGCGCCGCTGTGGACCTGCCTGGGTCCCTTGCTGCACAAGGCCCTGGGCAAGGGACTCTTGAGCAAGCCCCTGGGCTCCGTGGCGAACGCGTCCGGCGCGTGCAACCTGTTCGCCATCGGCCAGGACAACGCCAATGGGCGCATGGGACTCAAGGGCGACCGGCTGGACGTGGAGTGGGACTTCGCTCGGGAGAACGCCGCGCTCGTCGCACGCATCTCCGAGGCGATGAGTGAGCTGGCCTCGCAGTACGGCGCCACGTATGCGCCGCTCGTCACGTGGCAGCTCTTCCGGCGCCCCATCACCGTGCACTCGCTGGGTGGAGCGCACCTGGCCGAGTCCCCCGAGCAGGGCGTGGTGAACACCGAGGGCGAGGTGTTCCATCACCCTGGCCTCTACGTGGCGGATGGCTCGGTCATCCCCACGGCCATCGGCTTCCATCCGGTGATGACCATCAGCGCGGCGGCGGAGCGGATCGCCGAGGCCGTGGCGCGCAGCTTCTGACCTCTCTCGACGTGGAGCAGACCATGGTTTCCCTCCCCTCTCCCGAGCGCCACGACTTCTTCGCGGAAGATGGCGCGCCCCTCCAGCTCACGCGCTACCGGGGCGGCGCGAAGGGCCCGGTGATGCTGGTGCACGGCGCGGGCGTGTGGAGCGGCATGTTCATGCTGCCCACCCTCGAAGAGAACTTCGTGCAGCACCTGGTGCGCCATGGCTACGACACGTGGCTCTTGGACTGGCGCGCGAGCACGGAGATGCCGCTCACGCAGTTCTCGCTCGACGAGGCCGCCGCGAACGACATGCCCGCCGCGGTGAAGAAGATGCGCCAGGTGACGGGCGCGCCGTCGGTGCAGGCGGTGGTGCACTGCGCGGGCTCGGTGACGTTCTTCATGGCGCTGGCCTCGGGCCTGTTGCCGGACGTGCGCGCGGTGGTGGCCTCGCAGGTGGCGCTGCACCATGACGTGCCCCCGGTGACGCAGCTCAAGTCCCTGATGCGCGTGCCCGAGCTCTTGGACATCGGGCTCGATTCACTGTCGCCCACCGAGGATGCGCAGCACCCCTTGTTCCAGGCCGCGTTCGGCGCGCTGGCGAACGCGATGCATCTCGAGTGCGACAGCACCGTGTGCCATCGCCTCACGTTCATGTACGGGCACCTGTACCAGCACGCGCGCCTCAACCGCGAGACGCACGCGCGGCTGGACGAGCAGTTCGGCCGCTGCAACCTCCAGACGTTCCGCCACCTGGCGCAGATGGCGCGCGTGGGTCACTCGGTGGGTTATGACCATGGGCGCGCGGAGAACCTGCGCCGACATGGGCAGCCCGTGCCGCTCAGCTACGTGCGCACCGAGCACCTGCGCCTGCCCATCACCTTCGTGTCCGGGGAGCACAACCGGACGTACCTGCCCACGTCCACGGAGCGCACCTACGCGTGGCTGCGCGCGGCGCACGGCGAGGGCCTCTATCAGCGCCACGTCCTGGAGGGCTACGGCCACCTGGACACGTTCATGGGCGCCACCGCGTCACAAGACACCTACCCCGTGCTGCGCGAGGCGCTCGAAGCCACCGCCTGAGTCACGGTGGCGTCGCAGGTCAGCACTGGGAGAACCGACCATCCCAGGGAATATCGATTATCCGTGATGGGTCATCGTGCGCGGCTCGGACTCGGCAACCGAGGATGTTCGCCCAAGAGGAGACACTCGATGACCATCACCATTACCGCGTTTGACCGCTCCCCCGATGGGGGCAAGGGACTGGCGCGCGATACGCGCGTTCGCTGGGCGCTCGAGGAAGTGGGGCAGCCCTACCAGGTTCGCCCTGTTTCGTTTCGCGCGATGAAGGAGCCAGCCCACCTGGCGATTCACCCCTTTGGCCAGATTCCGACGTACGAAGAGGGCAGTCTGGCCCTGTTCGAGTCAGGGTCGATCGTGCTCCATATCGCGGAGCGGCATGCGGGCCTGCTGCCGGACGATGCCCATCAACGGGCGCGGGCGATCTCCTGGATGTTCGCCGCGGTCAACACGATGGAACCGCCGATCCTCGACTTCGCCAACATGAGGATCCATGAGCGGGAGAAGCCCTGGTACGAGGCACGCCTGCCGTTGGCCGAGGAGCGAGTCCGCGGCCGGCTGAATCAGCTTTCCGCCCGCCTGGGCGATGCCGACTGGCTCGAGGGTGCATTCAGCGCAGGAGACCTGATGATGGTCGCGGTCCTGCTCCGCTTGAGAGCCTCGGGCATGCTGGATGACTATCCGAACCTGTCCGCCTATCTCGCCCGGGGAGAGGCACGGCCCGCCTACCAGAGGGCGTTCGCCGCGCAGCTGGCATTCAATCGGTGATGGCGCGACACCTCAGCGCTCGTCAAACAATCCCAGTGCGAGCGCCTTCACCACCGCTTGCACCTTGTGGGTCGCGTTCAGCTTGAGGCGAGTGTTGTTGATGTGAAAATTCACGGTGCGCTCCGAGATGCACTGGAGGGTGCGGATGTCGCCGGAGGTCTTGCCCTCGTACGCCCAGCGAAGCACCTCGCGCTCGCGCGCGGTCAGCACGGCGGCAGCGTCGGGGGCAAGCCGAGGAGAGAGGAACGTCAGCATCAGCGCGTGCAGGTGGGATGCTCTGCTCCGAAGAGCTGTCGAAGCAGCGCTTCCTGGACAGCCAGATCGAGTTCGCGGCGATGGCTCATTTCTTCAATCGCCCCATGGCGCGGAGGATCGCCAACATCCCGGATGCGAAGCCGCGCGTCGCCCTGGTCGAGAATCTCTGGGAAGAGCACGGCAAGGGCATCATGGAGAAGGTCCACGGACAGACCCTCCTCACCCTCATGGATCGCCTCGGTGGGGACTCCTCGAAGATCGACCTGCAAGGACCTACGCCCACCGCCAGAATCTTCAACGAGGCGCTCCGCAGCGTCTCCTCGTTCGAGGACTGTCGCTTCGCGGCCTCCGTGTTCGCGGACATCTCCGAGCCGGTCTGCAAGGCCATCGTCACTCAAGGATGGCTCAAGGCAGATCAGATCACCCACGACAGCCAGCTCAAGGAGATGGACATCCAACACGCGGATGACTTCCTGCAAACGGTCAACACGGACTGGAACACCCCATCCCTCCAGCCGCTGATTCGGGATGGGTTGCGATTCGGTTGCCAGCTGTTCGCGAACGCCGATTGGGGCTTCTACAGCAGCATGATCCGCTGAGAGCGCTCACCGCCTCGCGCGACACCTAGCCCAGGCTGCGCGAGGCGCTCGCCACGACCGATTGGGTCACCGTGAAGCGGTGGTGGCCAAGCACGCCGGCCTTCATCTCCACCACGTCCCCGGGACGCAGCATGCGCGGGTTCTCCGCGTGGGCTCGCAGCGCGGCGGACAGACGAGCGAGGGGCCCAGGCAGGAGCGACGCGAGCCGGCGCTTCCAGGCCGGCACCGTGAAGGCCACGCCCGACGGAGTGCCGGTGAGGACCACGTCGCCGCGGGCCAGGAGTCCGTTGGGCGCAGCTCGGGCCGCGAGGGCGAGCAGCTCGCGCGGCGTGGCGATGAGGTCCAGCGTGCGACCGCGCTGTCGGAGTTCGCCGTTGACGGTGAGGGTGAGCGTCACGTCCAAGCACGCATCGACCTGCGGCACCTCGGGCATCCACAGCGTGGGGCCTGGCACCAGGAAGCCCGGGAAGCTCTTCGCCGCGCCCCAGAAGGCCATGCGGTCGGCTCGTCCCTCGCCCAGCACCTGCACTGTGCGCGCCGTCACATCGTTGGCGACGAAGTACCCCACCGGTGGCGCGAAGTCCTCGCGCGCCAGCGACTCAGCCCGCACGTCTTCGAGCAGCAGCAGGCCCAGCTCCACTTCGTAATCCAGGAGCGGAGGCAGCATGGGGAAGCGCGAGGCGAGGCGAGCGGCGAGCGTGTCATCCAAGCGCGACACCGCTTCCACCAGCGCGTCACGCGACGGCGCCGCGACTTCGCTGCCCTCGCGCAGCAGTGACGTCGCCGCCTTGGCGAAGACGGCGGGGCCACCCGACTCGCCTCCTGTCTCGCGCAAGTGGGCCGCGTAGGTGAGCCCCAGCGCGTGCACTCGCCCGGGGGACAGACGCAGCGGCTCGGTGCGTCCCGGCGTCCGCTCCGCGGCAAGCGCGCGCATGAGCGCGGGTGTGACGGGGCGGGCGCGGATCATCCGAGGCCTCCCATCGCGCGCGGCGTGGGCTCGGGGAGCGCGGTGTCGTCCCAACCCAGATAGCGAACGTGCTCCAGCTTCTCCGGCGCGTGGAACTCCAGCGCGCCCACCGTCGAGGTCAACCGGCCCGTCTGTCGCCACGCCGCGAAGGGATGCGGCCGGGAGAACAGCTCCACCTCGCAGCGCGCCACATCGCTCTGCGCCACGTGCACGTCCCAGCCCTCCGGGTCGCGGTACGCGTAGCCCACCAGCGTGCGCGGATCGCACCATGCGCGCCCTCGCATCGCGGCCGTGGCCGAGGCCGTCCGGAAGTGCACCTCGCCCGGGCGCGGCGTCTCCATGCGCGAGAAGAGAATCCCGGGCACCTCGTGGAAGGTGTGCCGCGCGTCGGACGTGCGCAGGTAGATGGGCGTCAACCGAGGCGACAGCGGGCCTCGCTTTGGCAACACCGTGAGCGCCTCCAGACGCGCCTCGGGATCCTCCTGGAAGCGCGGGCAGTACAGCCACGTCAGCTCCTCCAGCCGCCTGCGCCCCCACAGGTGCTTCTGCAATCCGGGCGCGCCGCGCACTTCGTGGCGCTGGCCGTCCACCGTGACGGTGCCTGTGAACGACACATCGTCCTGCGAGTGGTGCACGTGCGTGGTCAGGGGCAACAGGCTCGTGCCCCGAGGCTCGCGCCGCACCGGCACGGCGTCCTCGGGCGAGGAGCGCAGGTCCCACGCGATGGAATGCCCCCCGGAGTCCACGCGGCCATGGCAACGGCCGGGCGCCAGCTCCGACGCGCCGATGCGGATGCCGAAGCGCCCCGTCGTGGAGGCCTCGAAGTCGGTGACGGGATGGATGGACTTGAGCGCCATCGCGGGCGTGGCGTCCGAGGCGCAATCGAAGGCCGCCGCCCACACCGTGGCCCGAGGCTCGCCCGGCGCGCCCGGGGCCGGCGTGAAGAGCGTGTAGCGCAGCCACCAGGCGCGATCGCCCCCGAGGTCCAGCACTACCACGAACCAGATTTCGAAGAACCCGGCCTGCCCCCTCCAGCGCGGCAGGTTGGCGCGCTCACTCGACCGCATGCGACTCCCCCCATCCAGATGACGGTGCGCGTACCACCGGCCCGGCAGCCCTCGCACCGTCGCAGACGCGGTGCGCTCCAGGCAAGGCCCTGGCGGCCGAGTACGGCCTGTTAGAAATCGTCGCCGCCCCAGGTGATGCGGTAGGTGACCGTCTCCTCGTCGAACACGAGCACCTCCACCTGCGTGGCCGGGCCTCCCGCCGCGCGCGCGGTGGCCAGCATGACCCCTTGCTTGAAGTAGCGCAGCATGCCGGGCTCGTTCAGCCAGAGGTCCACCGTGTTGGAGCCGCGCTCGGTGAGCTTGACCTCGGTGTAGTTGTTGCCGGTGCGGAAGCTGTGCTGCGCGCGGCCCAGCACCCGGCGCGTGCCCAACAGCTTGAGCACCCCCAAGAGCGCCCGGCCCACCATCGTGTCGCGGTAGCCGTCAATCATGCGCTCGCCCAAGAGGCGCCACGCCACCGCGTCCGACTCGCCCGGATGGAGTGCCTTGGCCGTGAGCGCCACGCAGCGGATCCACGTCTCCAGCGGGTACGCCGGCAACAAGGGGCGGTCCAGGTCCAGCCCTTCCTTGCGGAGCTGCTCCTTGAGGGCGAACGGCACCCTGCCGTTCAGCCCCCGGACGAAGAGGCCCTCCACGATGGGTGGGAACACGAGACGCTCGGCCATGGCCCCTTCCTGCCCGGGACCGTGAACGCGGGTCAAGTCCCCTTGGGGGCCACGCGCTACACTCCGCGCCTTCTTCGAGGCGGGAGCGGACATGAAGCAGCGAGTCATCGTCATCACGGGAGCGAGCGCCGGCATCGGCGCGGAGCTGGCGCGACGCTGTGGCGAGCAGGGCGCGAAGGTCGTGCTGGCCGCGCGCCGCCTCGCTGAATTGGAGGCCGTAGCGGCCCGCTCTGGCCCCGAAGCCCTCGCGGTCGTCACCGACGTCACACGTCGGGGCGAGGTGGAGCGGCTCCGAGAGCGGGCGTTGGAGCGCTTCGGGCGCATCGACGTCTGGGTGAACAACGCCGGGCGTGGCATCTCGCGCTCGGTGGCGGAGCTGACGGACGAGGACCTGGACTCGATGTGGCGCGACAACGTCCACAGCGCGCTCTATGGCATGCAGGCGGTGCTGCCCCACTTCCAGGCGCGGGGGACGGGGCAGATCGTCAACGTCTCCAGCGAGCTGGGGCGCCTGCCAGTGGTGCCGCCGCGCTCGGCCTACAGCGCGGCCAAGCACGCGCTCAACGCGCTCAGCGCGTGCCTGCGACTGGAGCTGGCGCACACGCACCCGGGCATCATGGTGAGCGTGGTGATGCCGGGCATCGTCGCCACCGAGTTCGGGCTCAACGCGCGAGGCGGCGGCCCGGACTCACGCGCGCTACCCGGGGCCCAGAGCGTCGAGGACGCAACGGGCGCCATCCTCGACGTCATCGCGCACCCAAGGCCCGAGGCCTACACCCGCTCCGGGACCCAGGCGGAAGTGGAGCGCTACTACCGCGACGTAGCCGCGTTCGAGGCCCAGGCACTCGCGCGGCGCCCGTGAGTCACGGCGGAGCGGACGCGCGCGCCGCCTCGGCATCGCTCGCCGAGAGGATGAGCGGGCGCTCCAGGTGCTTGCGATCCCATCGCCCCAGGTCCGCGCAGGCGTCGTAGGTGCTCTGGAAGAAGTCCAGCAGGTAGGCGCGAGGCTCGCTCGCGCGCCGGACGTCATCGTAGGACAGCAAGAACTCCTGGATGCCGGTGTCGTAGCGCGCCGCGTCCGGGCGCACCCGCGCCGCGGAGAAGCCCTCGGGAGCGGGGGCGCCGTAGCAGTAGAAGGCAGCGCCCTTCGTCGCGTCCGAGCCCGGCCAGAAGCCCACGCTGCACACCTCCTCGCAGTAGGACTCCAGGGTGATGAGGTCGGCCCCTGGGCGCTCCGGCGCGCGACGGCCCGAGAAGCGCGTCACGGCGAGATCGAAGCTCCCCCAGAAGAACTGCACGGGGCTGCACTTGCCCGTGAAGCGCGCCCGGAACTCGGTCATCGCCAGATGGGCCTGCACGAGGGCGCGCCACCAACGCTGGACGTATTCCGGATCATAGCTGGCGTGATGCCGGTCCTGACTGAACGGCGTGGTGTCATCCGGAATCTCCACCGGCACATCCCAGATGCTCACCTCGACGCCCAAGGACCGCAGCGTCGCCATGACATCCCGGTAGAACTCCGCCACCGAGCGGGCCTCCAGCGCGAGCGTGCGCGTCTCGCCATTGATGGCGCGGAATGACAGCTCATGGTCGATGAAGTCGAAGTCCACCTCGAAGGCGCCCAGGCCGAAAGGAATCAGGGCGGAGCGCAGCCCGCGCGCCGTCACGCGGAACGTGACGTTCCACCAGTGATTCTCCGGGGGCGTCAGCGCGAGTTGGACCTTGCCGATGACCTGCGTCCAACGATGCAGGGTGGCGAAGGTGTCCTTCCATGCGTCCAATGGCAGCTCAGGCCATGCCTCCTGCAAGGTTTCCACGCCGGGCGTCGATGCGCTGGCCATACGGCTCCTCCCATGGGCCCATGTCTGCCCTTGAGGGTGAGCCCCGCGTCGCCCGTGCGCCAGCGCCCCCAGGCAGAGCGCACACAGGCCGCGCAGACCACGGAGCGCACACTCGCTCGGCCGTTGTCAGTCGAGCGTGTCCACCCATCAGAGCCCGAGGTGAATGGCCGCGAGGTGCACCTTCGACAGGGAGCTGGCAGCGCATCGCCCGACGCCACTCGGCAAGCGGGCGGTACCACCGAGGCTGGCAGCTCGCGCCGCTGACGCCCGCGGCGCCTCCTTCGCGGCGCGCGCGTTCGTGGTGCAGGGAGCGCGACGCTAGGCCGCCCAGCCGCCGCGCCCGGCGCTGACCAGAGCAGCCGCCAGGGCGAGCACGGCCCCGAACCCCAGCCCCATTCGCGGTGCCATGTCGACCGGCGCCAAGGCGAAGAGCAGCGTCATGACGACCGCGCCCAGCGTCTGGCCCACCAGTCGGGCCGTGCCCTGCATGCCACCCGCCGCGCCGCTGCGCTCGCGTGGGGCCGCCAGGAACATGTTGCGGTTGTTGGGCGTCTGGAAGAGGCCGAAGCCCAGACCGCACAGCATGACGATCGGAACCAGGGGCCGCGCATCATCCCGCAGCGGCCAGAGCGCGGCCGCCGCCAGCCCTGTCGAAAGGCACGCACCACCTGCCGCGCACAACCAGCCCGTCGGAACGCGGTGGGCCAGGCGACCCGCGATCGGAGCCACGACGGCCACGGTCAAAGGCCACGGCGTGATGTAGAGCCCGGTCGCCAGGGCGCCGCGCCCCAAGGCGTGCTGCAAGTAGAAGGGCAGCGCCACCATGCCCGCCGCTTGCCCCGCGAAACAACAGACCGAGGCAATCACCGACAGGCGAAACGACGTCGCGCGAAGCAGGTCGAGCGGAATCAGCGGCGCGCTCCGGGGGGCTTCCCTGCGGACCAGGGCCACGAGGCCGAGGACTGCCGAGACCAGCAGGACACTGGCCAGCGACGGTTGTTCGGGTGCCAGCTCGGCGCCGACGACCAGCGCCGCGAAGGCGCCGGCGTTCAGGGCCACGCTGAGCAAGTCCAGGGGTCGCCCGGTGCCCGCCACCTTCGGCAGCGCGCGGCCGGCGAGCGCGACCACCGCCACGCCGAGGGGCACGTTCACCGCAAACAGCCAGGGCCAGCTTCCGACGGACAGGAGCGCCGCCCCGACCGTCGGGCCGGCCGCGGAGGACAGGGCGACGGTCAGCGCATTCCAGCCGATGGCCGCGCCCAGTTGCTCGTGCGAGACGGTGAAGCGCAGCAGCGCGACACCCAACGACATGACGGCGGCTCCGCCCAGGCCCTGGAGGAAGCGGGCCGCGAGCAGCCATTCCAACGACGGCGACAGGGCGCACATCGCCGATGCGGCCGTGAACAGCGTGACGCCCCCGGCGAACACCCGGCGATAGCCCAGGCTCTCCCCCAGCGCGGCACAGGGAAGCAAGGCCATCACCAGCGCCGTCTGATAGGCGGTGACGACGCGCACCGACACGGCCGGCGTCACCTGCAGCGACTGCGCGATCGTCGGCAGCGCCACGTTGGCGACGGCCGCGTCCAGCACCACCATCACCATGGCGGCCAGCACGGAGGCAATCGCGGCCGTGCGCCAGATGCCTCGCGGCGCGGCATCCGCTTCGGCCTGGGCTGCGAGCGCGGTCATGCCGCCCCCACGGTCCAGACACCGTCTCGCTCGACGTAGCGGGTCACCCGACCCTCTTGTTGGTCCTCTTTGCGCAAGTCGCGCTCGGTGAAGCGATACAGCAGCGCCGGCCCCGTCATGCACCGCGTGTCGTGGATGTCGCCGGGCAGGAAGACCTTGACCTCGCCGGGGCGCACCCGGGTGGCATCGCGCTTCACCAGCCGAGGCCGACCGTCCGGATCCTCGACCCGGGCGTAGGTGCCCATCTCTATCTCTCCTCGTTGGATTGCGTAGATCACCCAGCCCCGCCCGTGGTCATGCGGCGGCCGGTAGAGGCCGGCCTGCTCGGCATGCGCCAGGAGCACGAACCCGTGCACGGGGTCCCGATACAGCTCCCGGCTGGCGGGGGCGTCTTCGTGCAGCGACGCCAGCCACGCTTCCGAGGCGGGAGCCCGCAGCAGCTCTTCCAGAAGCCGGCGGCAGTCCGACACCACCTCGGTGGAAAGCGGCCCCCAGGCCGCCTTCACGCCGTCAACAAACGCTTCGAGAGAATGGTTCGCCATCGTGCCTTCCTCCGGTTCGGGACCGCTCGTCCCAGGTTTCGAACCGAAGGTAGCCAGCGGCGTGACATGGCGGAACGCGCACGAATCGCACTGTATTCGTGCGCCTGACGCCACATCCGGATCCGACCGCGCTACGGTCGAATCATGTCGATGCCGGACCTCAATCTGTTGTTCACCCTCGATGTGCTGTTGGCCGAGGGCAGCGTCGCGCGGGCGGCCCGACGGCTGCGACTCAGCCCCTCGGCCATGAGCCGAGCCCTGGCGCGACTGCGTGAGACGACGGGCGACCCGCTGCTGGTCCGAGCCGGACGCGGCCTCGTGCCCACGCCCCGAGCGCTGGAGCTACGCGAGCGCGTCCACCATCTCGTGCAGGACGCCGAGGCAGTCCTGCGCCCTGTCGACAAGCTCGACCTCGACACGCTGGTCCGGACCTTCACGCTGCGCACCAGCGAGGGCTTCGTGGAGAGCTTCGGGGCCAGGCTCGTCGCCCGAGTCGCCCGGGACGCGCCCGGCGTGCGCCTGCGCTTCGTGCAGAAGACAGACAAGGAGAGCACGTCGCTCCGCGAAGGGACCATCGACCTGGAAACCGGCGTGGTGGGCAAGGCGACGGGCCCAGAGGTGCGAACCCAGGCGCTGTTTCGCGACCGCTTCGTCGGGGTCGTGCGACCGCGCCACCCGTTGACGCGGGGAAAGCTGACCCCCGCGCGCTACGCCGCCGGGCGGCACGTCCTTGTCTCGCGGCAAGGGCTCGACCACGGCCCCATCGACGAGGCCCTGAAGTCACTGGGGCTGGGTCGGACCATCACCGTCATCGTCGGTGGATTCTCCGCCGCCGTGGCACTGGCGCGCGACTCCGACCTGATCGCCAGCGTGCCCGAGCGGCATACCGAAGGCGTGCGCTCGGGCCTGCGCACCTTCACCCTGCCCTTCCCCGCCCCAGAGGTCACGGTGTCGCTGCTCTGGCATCCCAGACAGGAGGGCGACCCCGCCCATCGATGGATCCGCCGCTGCGTGCGGGAGGCATGCGGGCGCCGCTCGTCCCGAGATGACGGCGGCGAGCAAACCTAGACACAGGTGGAGAAGCGCGCCGCCATTTTCCGGGCGAGGAGACTACAGCCGGAACAGGAGGCGCACCCCGGGCTGAATCCAGACGTGGACCTCCCTGGAGTTGTTCGGAATGTCGACCGTCTCTGTCTCGGAGGAACCCGGGATGGACAGGTCCTCATTCGTCGCATGCGCCGTCGAGTACTGCGCCACCGTCGTCGTGACGTAGGGCCCCACGAAGACGGAGGGGCTGAGCGGAATGTCCAAGCCCGCGTTCACATGCCCCAACTCCAATCCCCCCAGCGACGCCGAGAGGCGAAATGTATCGGTCTTGACCGTCCGATGGAGCAGCTCATAACCCGCGCCCACGCCCACCCAAGGCCGCATGAATGCCCCGGGCGTGAAGTGATAATTCAGATCCACGCCGAGGCGCAGCACACCGCCGGTGCACTTCCCCTCGAACTGGCACCTCCCGCCTGATGCCACGCCGTACTGAAAGTACCCTCCCAGCGACAGATGCTCGTTGAAGAAGTAGGACACATCCAGCTGCGGTGACAGCGTATTCCCAAAGGCAGACTGCTCGACATCATCGAAGGCCTTCCCTCCGGGAACGCCATATGCCCCTCGCAAGCCAATCGCGAGACCTGAGCTTCGGGCCAGGTCCTCGGCGGCCGCGGGCAGCGCCATCAACGAAGCCAATACAATCAGGGATGAAAACGAGGCTCGAGCAGTCATGTCGCTCACAGGGGATGGGCCGTCCTTGTGACGGCAGGTCCGTGGTGCGCGCGGCCCCACTGCAAGCGCTTGGCCAGCCTCCCCAGCCTGTTCGAGACATCTTCAGCTCCGGGAGGTCTTCCCTCGGAGCCCCGGGGGCACGTGCCCCCCTCGGCGGTTCGCGCATCCCCTTCTCGAACGGGTCTTCAGCGCCAACATCTCCGAGAATCACGACACTCATGTCATGAGCGAGGACCCTGGATACTGCCCATGCATTTCAGAATCCCTCCGCCATGACTTTCATGTCACGCACGGACTGCCCGCGGCGAGCTGGGTGACAACGGTCCTGAGTCACCCCAGCCTCGGGGACTATCGGCCCCTGCAAGCGCGCGGATGCAGCGTGTTCACGGCACCTCGTGGGACGGCCACTGGAGCGCGTCCCCTTCCCCGCCGCGAGGCCGCGCCACGCGTCCGGGAATCGCGTGCGGAAGGTGTGCGGGTATCGTTCCGGCAGCGCGCTCGCCGCACCGAGCCTGCGCACCTGCTCGTCCGTCAACTGGAGCCGCACAGCCGCGAGGTTGTCTTCCGCCTGCGCCAGCGTCGTCGTGAAATAGGGCCCCACGAACACGGTGGGATTGAGCTGAAAGTCGAAGCCCACGTTCACGTGCCCCATCTCAAATCCCCTCAGAGACACCGCGAGGCGCCGCTCATCGGTCTTGAGCGTCCGCTTGAGCTGCTCATAGCCCGCGCCCACCCCCACCCAGGGCCGCATGATGGCCCTGGGCGCGAAGTGATAGTTCAGGTCCACGCCGAGGCGCATGACGCTGCCGGAGCACTTCCCCTCGGGATTGCAATCCCCGCCCGATGACACGCCATATTGGAAGTACCCACCCAGAGACAGTTGCTCGTTGAAGAAGCAGGTCACATCCAACTGCGGTGACAGCGTATTCCCAAAGGAAGACTGCTCGATGGGGTCGAAGGCCGTCCCCACGGGAACGCCATAGGCCCCTCGCAATCCAATCGCAAGGCCTGAGCTTCGGGCCATCTCCTCTGCTGCCGCGGGAAGAGAGAGCAACGAAGCACAGACCATCAGGGATGAAACTGAAGCGCGAGACGTCATGTCGATCACAGGGGCTGGGCCGTCCATGAAACGGCAGGTCCATGGTGCGCGGCGCCCCAGCACAAGGGCGCGGCCAGCACCGCGCCCGTAGCGACCACACCCGACGCCCCTGGCCTTCTCTCACTCCATTGGATTCTGAAAAGCCCGTGACGCCGTCGCCACGCGGGGCCGGAAACACAGTCAGCCCGGAAATCCCAAGCAGGCGGTCGGGCTCGCGAGTCACGCCGAGGCCCGCAGTCGAGGTAGGGTGGGCCTTTTTCGAGGACCCATCCACACCATGACCACTGCCATCCAGCAGCGCCCCAACAGCACCCTGGCCAACGGCCGCTTCGGCCAGACCCGCTACATGATTCGCCGGAAGTTCTTCAAGATTTTCGGCGGCGCCTTCCACATCTACGACGCGATGGGCACCCTCGCCTTCTACTCGAAGATGAAGGCCTTCAAGCTCAAGGAGGACCTGCGCGTCTACACGGGCGAGGACATGCAGGAGGAGGTGCTCGTCATCAAGGCCCGCAGCATCCTGGACTTCGGCGCCACCTATGACGTGCAGGACTCCGCCACCGGCACGCGCCTGGGCGCCCTGCGCCGCAAGGGCCTCAAGTCCATGCTGCGCGACGAGTGGCTCATCCTCGACGTGAACGACCAGGTGGTCGGCACCATCCAGGAGGACAGCATGCTGCTCGCGCTCGTGCGCCGGCTGCTCACCAACCTGGTGCCCCAGACGTTCGTGGGCAACGTGAACGGCGCGCCCGTGCTCTCCTTCAAGCAGCACTTCAACCCGTTCATCCAGAAGATCGACCTGGACTACTCCATGGACGTCCAGGGCCAGTTGGATCGCCGCCTCGGCATCGCCGCGGCCATCCTCCTGTGCGCCATCGAAGGCCGTCAGTCCGGCGGGTGATGGACTCACATCGCGCGGCGCTCGCCCACCTCTCTCGGCGGCGCCGCGCGGGCGTGCTCGATTCGCGCTGGCGTGGGTCCTGGGGTTGACGTGTCCCAGGGTCCCGGCCTCTCGGACTCGGCCCTTCTCGAGCCGTGATAGTTTGAAAGCCATGCCTGCACCGGATCGAATTCATGTCGCGTCTTCCGTGCTGGACCTGAAGACTGAGTCAGCCTGGAACTCCAGGGCACCGGAGGCAGCAGGAGACACGGCGCTCCACATCACGCTGCCCTATGAGCAAGGACGACGGCCGGGAGAGGTGCCGGTGGTGCGGCGCTTCCGGTTGACGTTGATGGAAGGGCCGAGCCTGGGCGCCACGTGGGAGTCCACGGGCGACACGTGCTCGCTCGGCTCGCATCCGCTCAACGACTTCGCCATCGAGGACCCCACGGTCTCGCGCTTCCACTGCGAGGTGCGCATTGGCCCGCGCGGCCCGATGGTGAAGGACCTGGACAGCCTCAACGGCGTCATCGTGGACGGCGTGCAGGTGATGGAAGGCATCCTCCGCAGCGGAAGCCTGCTGCGCCTGGGCCGCGTGGTGGTGCGCTTCGACTTCAGCGCGGAGAACAACCGGCTGCCGCTGTCCGAGCAGGGGCGCTTCGGCACGCTGGTGGGCGCGTCGGTGGCCATGCGCAGCTGCTTCGCCCTGCTGGAGCGCGCCGCGGCACGCGACACCACCGTGCTCCTGGAAGGCGAGACGGGCACGGGCAAGAGCCAGGCCGCGCTCGCATTGCATCAGGCCAGCCGGCGGCGCGATGCCCCCTTCCTGGTGGTGGATTGCGGCGCCATCCCCTCGCACATCCTGGAGAGCGAGCTGTTCGGCCACGAGAAGGGCGCCTTCAC